>NZ_PTXM01000013.1:0-270962 GCF_004343765.1 Burkholderia sp. SRS-25 | reverse complement strand
GCGAGGGCGCGCTGCTCGGTGTCGCGTATGCGCTGGCCGGCGTCCCGCATGCGGCGCTGCTCGGCCTCGTCACGGCGCTCGCCGCGATGCTGCCGTTCTGCGCGCCCGTCGTGTTCTGCAGCGCGGCGCTGTGGCTGTTCGTACAGGGCGCGGCGGGGGGGGGCGGGGGGGGGGCCCCCGGGGGAGGGCCGGGCGCGGGCGGTGGGTGGCGTGGGGGTGCGGTTCGGGGGGGCGTTGGCGCTTGCGTTACACCGCCCGCGCGGGCCCCGCGGGGCCGGGCGCTTCCGTTCCTTCGCTACCGCTCAGTTCCCCTGCAACCGAATATCCCGCGACGATGCACCGACGTACACCGTTCCGCCCGGCACCACGCGCCAGCCGTTACGCGACGTATCCCACACGCTCTGCATCCGCGGCGATACGGTCACGCGTACCCGCCGCGTCTCGCCCGGATTCAGCCGGATCTTCTCCCAGCCGACCAGGCGCTTCGGCGGTTCGTCCTTGTACGGCACGCCCAGATAGACCTGCGGTGTTTCCGCGCCGGCGACGCGCCCGTCGTTACGCACCGTGAATGCGACGCTCAGTGCGCCGTCCCATTGCTTCGACACCGACAGCCCCGAATACGCGAAGTGCGTGTACGACAGCCCATAGCCGAACTCGAACATCGGCTTGATGTTGTGCGCGTCATACCAGCGATAGCCCATGTTCAGCTTTTCCGCATAGACGGGATCGTTGTCGAACGCACCGTTTTGCCCCCAGGTCGGCGAATCCTGGTCGCGTGCGGGGAACGTGACAGGCAGCTTGCCGGACGGATTGACCGCACCGAACAGCACGTTCGCGATCGCCTTGCCGCCGGCTTCGCCCGGATACCACGCCTCGACGATCGCGGAGACCTGGTCCTTCCACGGCATCAGCACCGGGTTGCCGCTCTGGACCACGACGATCGTGTGCGGATTCGCGCGGGCGACGGCTTCGATGAGCGCATCCTGGTTCGACGGGTTTGCGAGGCTCAGGCTCTGGAGATCACCGAAATCCTCGCCGGCCGGCTGCGCGACCACGACGATCGCGACGTCCGAGCGGCCCGCGAGCGCGGCGGCCTGGTCGATCTCCTGTTGCGTGTACGCGCGGAACGGCGACTGCTGGTCGGTGTTGCCCGCGAACGTGACCTGGGCGGCCGGCGCGAGCGCGCGGATCGCCGCGACGATCGGTACGTCGACCTTCAGCCACGGATTGCGCCACCAGCTGCATCCCGTCGATGACCCGAACGTCAGGCCACCGCAGCCCGCGAACGATCCCGATACGGGATCGCGCGTGTTGCCCGAGCCGCCGCCGGACAGCACGGCCGTATCGGCATGGCCGCCGATCACCGCGATGCGCGACAGCGCCGACGCGGCGAGCGGCAACTGGTTGCCGTCGTTCTTCAGCAGCACGATCGACTGCTCGGAAGCGGCCTGAGCGAACCGGTTCGCGGCCGCGAAATCGATCGTGCCGCCGCCCCTGGCCGGATCGTCCATCACGCCGACGCGGATCATCACCGCGAGCTTGCGTCGCACCATGTCGTCGAGGCGCGCGGTCGACACCGACCCGTTCGCGATGGCCTGCTTGACGGCCGCCGGTGTGAGGTACACGGTCGATCCGACGTCTTCTTCCTCGTCGAGCCCGGCATTGATCGCGGCAGCGGTGCTGTGCGTCGCGCCCCAGTCGGACTGCACCTGGCCCTGGAAGCCCCATTCGTTCTTCAGCACGTCGTTCAGCAGGTGAGGGTTCTCGCAGGCATATGCACCGTTCAGGCGGTTGTAGCTGCACATCACGCTGCCGGGCCGCCCGCGCTTCGCGGCGATCTCGAACGGCAGCAGGTAGAGCTCGCGCAGCGTGCGCTCGTCGATCTGCGTGTTGCCGCCCATCCGGCCGTGCTCCTGTTCGTTCCCGGCGTAGTGCTTGATGGTCGCGATGACTTTCTGCCGCTGCGTGGCGAGCGTGCGTTCGGCGAGCAGGTCGCCGGCCAGCAGCGGATCCTCGCCGAGATACTCGAACAGGCGGCCGCCGCGCGGCTCGCGCGCGAGGTTGGTGCCGCCACCGAGGCCCATGCCGAAGCCTTGCGCGCGCAACTGGATCGCGACCTGCTTGCCGTAGTCGTACGACAGGCGGCGATCCCAGCTCGCGGCGACGGCGATCGTCGCAGGGAATGTCGTGCTGGCCTGCGACGTGCTGCCGGAACCCGTCGCTGAATCGACCATGTTCAGGTCGGGAATGCCGAGCCGCGGCACGCCCTGGATGTAGCCGGCGCCACCGCCCGGCACTTTCGACATTTCGTATTGCGAATGAATGAATTGAAGTTTTTCGTCGAGCGTCATCTTGCGCACGAGCGAGTCAGCGCGCCGGACCGCCGCGGCGGACGCGAACGCTTCGGTCGCGTCGCCCTGCGCGTTGAAATCGGCGTCGCCGGCGTAGGCGGTGGTGCAGAGGGTCGCTGCCAGCACGACGGCCGGCCAGAGGGTGTCCCGCATGTTGCTCTCCATGATCGTATTGCCGGTTGTTCGGATGATGTCTGGAGCTGCGCACGTCCGGTGGATTCGCACCGGACGCAATTGGCTGGCGATGCTGGGTGGTTGCGCGTCGGCATGCCGGGCCAGGCGGGGAATCGTTACGGCCGGTTGGGCCCGATCGAACATCGAGGACGGCGACGCGGACCGCCCGGCGCTGCCGAATCGGATGTAGCGATTCTCTGCAGCGACCAATCGTACAAATGTAGTTTGACTACAGCATCGGTGTTTCTACCGATATGTCCGATCTTTCTTGGGTGCGGGTGCCTGGCGAAGCGGAGAGGTGGTCAACGTTCCCGATCGCGATCGTGTGACACCGTAAGAAGTACCTGAATACAGGTGTTTCGCGCGGAACGGCGGTGACGCGCGCAGTCCGGCTCGTTGCGAACGCATCGAATGGATCGGGCACGCACTTCGCTATCGGGCAGCGCGGGCCGCGGTTCGCGAATCGGTCGACGGGCGGACGCGCGCAAGCGGATTGGCGATGTAGCGAATCGCACGATCGCTGAGCGTCGATGACGGCAGCAGGCACGCGAGCGACAGTCCGCTGACGGCCAGCTTTTTGAACGGCCGCCAGAACGGATTGCGTAGCACGGTATGCCAGTAGCGATCCGAATCGGACAGGAACCAGCGCCAGCGGCGCGCGAGCGGCGCCCGGTACAGCGTGCTCGCGAAGCGCGCCTTTTCGATCGAGAAGTCGAACGGTTCGGCCGGCAGCGCTTCGTTTAGCCGCGTGCCGGCAATCGTGCGCAGCGTTGACCATCGGCGTGCGGACTTCAACGCACCGGTGGCGGCATCCTCCGCATTGGCGAACGCAAGATCGGCCGTGTCGCGGTTGACGTCGCCGGCGGCAGGGGCAGCCGGTGGATGAACGCGATAGCCGCCGAGCGTCGCATCGATCATGTGAACCGCGCCGAGCAGCGCGATCCCGTAGATCGCGTAGAAATCGGCGCCGTGCAGGTTGTCGGGTGTGACGGGCACCGGGAAGATGCGCCGGAGCGCGTCGGTCCGGTATGCGTTGCCCGACGCGGGCGGCGACGGATACAGCCAGCCCGCGCGCAGCAGGCGGCCGCAATCGGTGGCCACACCCGACTGCGGGACCGTGACGCCCGTCGCGGTGCCTTCCTGCGTGATCACGTCGAGCCGGAAGTGCACCTTCACGAAGTCGCCGGAGGCGAACGCGGTCAGCACGCGGGCAGCCGCGTCGGGGTAGAGCAGGTCGTCCGCGTCGAGCAGCAGCACATGGCGGGTCGCGACGTGCTCCAGCGCGCGGTTGTATGCGGCGACCTGGCCGCGATTCTCCTGGAAAACCGCCGCGATGCGCTCCCCGTAGGAGCGGATGATGTCGCGGGAGTCGTCGGTCGAGCCGTCGTCGACCACCAGGACGCGGACATCTTCGGCGGTCTGGGCGAGCGCGGAGTCGATCGCGGCACGCAGATAGGCGCCGTGGTTGTAGTTGCAGATTGCGATGGTCAGGTCTGCCATGAGCGGCTCCCGCATGAACTGGGTTCGGGCTTCTCGGCGCGCGTAACCCGCAGCGCGCCGTCGTGCGGCCGGAGGCTAGCGGCGCGCAATGGAGCTGCCGGGCAGCGGAATGCCGGCGCGATAGACGACCGCCGCGAGCGCGGCGGCGACTGCGGCCTCCGCGAGCAGCACGGCGGCCGCGGCACCCAGCTCCGCGAAGTACTTCGCGAGCACGGGCAGCAGCACGATGTTCAGGATACCGGACGACATCAGGATGCGCGTGAAAGCCGTTTTCATGCCGAGCGGCAGCATGGTCTGCACGCCGAACAGGTCGGTCATGCCGGCCATGAACGGGATGAACGCCATCCAGCGCAGCACATGAACCGTCGGTTCGTACGACGGGCCGTACAGGATGCGCACGGCTAGCGGCGCGCCGAAGAAAATCACGAGTGAGATGCAGAGCACCATCACGACCTGCACGACGAACAGCTTGCGCAGGAACGAGAACGCGTCGTTGCGCGCGTGCCGCATCAGGTAGCTGATGCGCGGATAGGTGGCGGCCTTCAGCGGCTGGAGCAGGCTTAGCGCCGCGCGGATCAGCTTGTCGCCGGCGGCGAAGTAGCCGGCCGCGACGTTGCCCGACACGAAGCCGAGCAGCACCGTGTTGGTCGATGCATAGAACGCGATCGACGTCGACGCGAGAAACACCTGCCAGCCGCCTTTCAGCGATTCGGCGATGTCGGCCACGCCGACGCGGACGAAGTCGATTTCGCGATGGAAGTACAGATAGACGGCCAGCGCGATCGCCGACAGCATGGGCACCGCGGCGTTGACGATCATCGCGCGATCGATGTCCTCCGGGCTGTGCACGAGCGCGAACATCGCGGGCAGGCTCAGTACGCGGCCGACGAACAGGATCACGCTGAGTGCGCGCAGCTTCTCCATCCCCTGGAAATACCAGCCGGGCGTGAAGGCGACGCCGGCCACCATGCCGAAGCCGATCAGAAGCAGGTCGCGGTCCTCGCCGAAACGCCCGATCAACAGGGTCAGCAGGACCAGCACGATGAAACAGATGAGCGCGATCCCGATCTGCGCGTACAGCGTCGCCCAGAAGATACGCGAGCGTTCGGCGCGGTCGTCGCGTGCCAGCGCGATGCGCGGCGTGGCGGTCAGATCGAAGCTATAGCTCGTGCAGTTGGTGAGATACGCGATCACCGCGAGTGAGAACGCGAGCTGGCCGTAGCCTTCGGGGCCCAGCGCGTGCGTCAGCAGCGGCGCGATCAGCAGCGGCACCGCATACATCGAAATCTGCAACGTCAGCAGCAGCAGGAAGTTTTTCTTGAGGTTTGACATTCGCTCGGTCGGCGCCGTTGGGGATCGCATGGCGGCGGGTAACGTGGTGCCGTACGGATGCGCGGCCGGTCGGCGCTGACCCGGCTGCGAGGATTCGCGACCCGTTCCGGCGTTGCCGGTGTCCACCGGCGATGCCGGCACGGCCACATCGTATGGCGGTCATGATACGGGCCGGGCAACGGGGGATTGTTCGCGAGCCTACCGTTCGCGGATTCGGTTCGCATGACGGAATGAATCGCGAAAGGGGCCGCGGCGTTGCGTCGTGTCGGTGATGAATGCATTTGTAAGCTGGCGCACCGAAGGCCGGTGGGGCCCGATGATCTAATTGGACGCATGGAATACGGCGGGCGGGCCGCGCAGGGGCGCGGCGGATGGTTGCAGCCGGTTCCTGCCAGGGCGGACCGACGGCTGGAAATGCGCCATCGCGCACTCTGGTGGAGCCGCCGGCGTGGTTGTGCACGGAAAAACAAATACCGATCCGAGGAGTACCGAGTGAAGCCGATAACGTTCGGTAGCTGCGTTGGGTGGCTGCACGAAGGACAGACGGCACAGGGCGTGATCCTGTGCGAATCGCTTGGCCATGAGGCCGCGTGGACGCACAAGCTCATGCGAGCCGTCGCGGAGCGTCTCGCCGACGCGGGCATTACGGTGTTGCGGTTCAACTACCCGTGCGCCGGCGATTCGGCCGGCGACGATCTCGACGCCGGACGGCATGCCGCCAGCATCGACAGCATTCATCGCGCGATCGACCTGTTGCGCGACGACGCCGGCGTGACTGCGCTGACGCTCGTCGGCATGCGTGCGGGCGCGTTGTTCGCGATGCTGGCCGCCGCGGGCCGGCGCACGTCGCCGCCTGTCGATGCGATGGTGGCGCTGTCGCCGGTCGTGCGCGGTCGTGCGTACCTGCGCGAGCTGACGTTCGTGCATCGTCAGTGGCTCGATACGATGCCGCCCGCGACCCGCGCCGCGCACCGCGACGAGCCGTGCATGAACGTGCTCGGGCATCGCTTCCCGGCCGAGTTAGCCGATGCGCTGAAGGCCATCGATCTGTGCGACGTCGTGCGTGATGCGCCGGCGCTGCCCGGCGCGATGCTGCTGATCCAGCCGGAGCAGGGCGACGGGCCGGCGTTGCGCGACGCACTCGTGGCGCGCGGCGTGAACGTGACCTGCGATGCGTTCCGCGAATGGCCGACGACGATGCTCGACGGCACGCGTTCGCAGTTGCCGCACGCGGCGATCGACACGCTGGTGAACTGGATCGTCGCGCGTGCACCGGGCCGCGACATTGCCGCATCCGCAGCCGGCGTTCCGACGCGCGCCGTCCATACATGGAGCGGCGAGTCGGCCGCGGCGCTCGACATGGGCGACATGACGGAGCAGGTCGTCGCGGTCGGCCCGAACCGGCTGGTCGGCGTGCTGTGCCGCCCGGCCGACACCCGGCCGCCCACGCCGGTCGGTCCGGCGCTCGTGATCGCGAATACGTCGACGAATCCGCGTAGCGGCGAAGGGCGCTTCGGCGTGCGTCTGGCCCGCACGCTGGCGCGGGCCGGCGTGACGACGTTGCGGATCGACGTGAACGGCGTGGGGGACAGCGGGCCCGACGCACCGGACGACCAGTCGGGCGTCGTGTACTCGCCGCAGGCGATCGACGACGTCGCGGCGGCCGCCGACTGGTTGCGCGCGCTGGGTCATCCGGACGTTGTCGCGGCCGGCATCTGTTCGGGTGCCTACGCGGCGTTGCATGCGGCGGTGAAAACGGCGTCGCTCGGCGGCGTGATCGCGATCAACCTCGCACGCTTCGTGTGGCCGGCCGGGCTCACGCTCGAAGCCGCGCAGAAGCAGCGGATCAATTCGGTTCGAGGCTACTGGCTGTCGTTGCGCGACTGGCGTCGCTGGAAGCGGCTCGTCCTCGAAAGGCGCGACGTGCGCCCGATCCTGCGTGCGGTGGCCGCGAACGGGATCGCACGCATCAGCGTGCCCGTGAAGAGGGTGGCCGCGCGTATCGGCTGGAAGCCGCGCGCCGGTACGCCGCGCGGCGTGATGCGCGAACTCGCGCAGCGCAACGTCCGGACGATGCTCGTCTACGGCGCGCTCGATCCCGGCATCGACGACGTCCGGCGTCACTTCGGCGCGGTCGAACACGCGTTCCGCCGCTCGCGCCACGTGCGCCTGCACTTGATGCCGCAGGTCGATCACGCGCTGTACGGCATCGCGGGAACCGCGGCCGTGATCGATCTCTGCACGCAGGTGTTGAGCGGCGACTCGGGGTGGACGGTCGGACGTGTTTCCGATCCGTCGGCACCGGACGCGGCAGGTCGGTCCTACACGAACGTGTCGGTCGGAAGTTCCTGATGAACGTCGCGCGAAGTTGGGCGGTTGGCGGGGTGCGATCCCCGTTCGTATGAAGATCGGCGTTCGGTGGGCTTGCTCACAGACGCGCCCGTCGCACCGGTGTCCAATCCCGTATCAGCGCACGCGCCGTTGCACCGGCGCATGACCGGGCGGCGGCGTCAGTCCGTGTCACCCGGCTGTGCGTAGGGCGACGTCGTGTAGGGCGATGCGTACAGCGTGCCGGTATCCCACGCACCGTCGCCGGATGCACTGGCTGCTTTCGGGCGGCCCGGCCGGCTCGGCGCGAGCGGCCGACGCAGCACGCCGCGGGCACGCGATTCCGGTTCCGTGTCGGCGCGAGGGCCGGGAGGCGCAAGGCCCGGCGCGGCGGAATCGGAGGCCGGCGTCGCGGCGCCGACCGTCGCGGTCTGCGCCGAACGCTGCCGCGGAACCGGCAGGGTCTGCGCGATCGCCGCCGGCGAGGTGAAGGCCGGCGCATCGGCCGGGTCTGGGCGCAGCGATTGTGCATCGGCGCTGCAGGCGAAGCCGGCTGACAGGATGCAAGCGAGCGACGAAAGCGAGAAGGAGCAGTTCATGACGAATCGTACGGAATGACGTGCGGTGACGAGGGAGGTGCGGCGCCGCAATGCGAGCCGCGCAGGCAAGCGTAATGCCGGAGCCCGCCGCGTTCGGCGGGTTACCGCACAGTTTTGGAAGGACATCATGTCAACGACGACGCAAAAGGAATCGATACGCGCGATGTGGCAGTGGTGCACGCGCTATCTGTCGCGCGTGGCGCTGGCGGCGACCGTATGCACACTGAGCGCGTGTGCGTTCTCACCGGGCATGACGTATCGCCCGCCGGCCGAGCGCGACGCGAATGCGCGCGTGAGCGCCGACGCATCGGGCGCGGGCGGCCTCGACGGGGTGCAGAACGTGTCGAGCGAAGACCTGATCGAGATCACGCCGGCGTTCGTCGAGCAGCATGATGCGGCACAGCATGCAAACGTCGACGCCGAGATCCGCCAGTTGTTCGGTACGCCGAAGCCCTACGTGATCGGTGCCGGCGACGTGCTGAACATCGTCGTGTGGGATCACCCCGAGCTGAACCTGCAGACGACCCAGACGACGGGCGGCGGCGATGGCGTGGGTGCCAGTTCGGTCGCGACCGGCTACACGGTGGACGCGAGCGGCAGCGTGCAGTTCGCGTACGCGGGCCTCGTGCACGTGGCGGGGCTGACCGAGGCGCAAGCGCGCGCGGTGCTGACGAAGCGGCTCGGCGAATACGTGCGCAAGCCGCAAATCGCAGTGCGCGTCCAGGCGTACCGCAGCAAGCGCGTCTATCTCGACGGCGAAGTGCGTACCCCGGGGCTGCAGATCGTCAACGACATGCCGATGACGCTGCCCGAGGCGATCGATCGCGCAGGCGGCTTCACCGCGACGGCCGACCGCTCGCAGGTGTCGGTGACGCGCGGCGACAAGACCGTGATGGTGAGCCTGCCGGCCATGCTGGCCGCGGGCATCAATCCGACGAACATCCTGCTGCGCGACGGCGACCTGGTGCGGGTGCGCGCGGCGAACGACAGCAAGGTATTCGTGCTCGGTGAGGTGTCGCGTCCGGCGACGCTCACGCTGACCGACGGCCGCATGAGCCTCGGCGAAGCGCTCGGCGACACGGGCGGCGTCAGCCAGTACACGGCCGATGCGCGTCAGGTGTTCGTGGTACGGCGCGGGCCCGGCAACCGGCCGCAGGTCTATCACCTTGATGGGCGTTCGCCGGCCTCGTTCGCTCTCGCCGACCGTTTTCCGCTCGAGCGTCGCGACGTGGTGTTCGTCGATGCGTCGTCGCTGGTGCGCTGGAGCCGCGTCGTCAACCTGCTGATTCCGTCGTCCGCGCAGGGTGCGCTGACGGCCAAGGCCATTTCGCCGTGAACCTCGCGACGGATCGCGCAATTGCGATGCGTAGCGTCTACGGGACCGATCCTGTATGAACGCCCAGACTCTCCCTGACCCGCACGACGGGCCCGCGCTGCGGCCGTCCTATCCGTATCGCCGCTACTGGGCCATGCTCGTTGGCGGCCGGCGGCTAATCCTGTGCACGGCGCTCGCCGGCGCGCTGGCCGGGGCCCTCTATGCGCTCTGCGCGCGCCCGGTTTACCGGACCGATATCCTGTTCCAGGTCGAGCAGAGCCCGACCGAGTCGAAAACGAACTCGCCGCCGGGCGACCCGTCGTCGGTGTTTGACCTGAAGACCGATGCGTCGACCGAGATCGAGGTGTTGAAATCGCGCGCGGTAATGGCGCGTGCGGTCGACGATACCAACCTGGCCATCGATGCGCGGCCGCACTACCTGCCGGTCATCGGCTGGCGGTTCGTGAACGCGGCCGACGGGTTGTCGTCGCCGCTGCCGGGCGGCTATGTGTACGGCACGGAGCGCATCGACGTCCCGACCTTCGACGTGCCGAAACGTTTCGTCGGTAAGCGTTTCGCACTCGTCGTCGGCAACGGCGGCACGTATACGCTGCAGCGCACGGGGTTGCTCGGCAGGACCGGGCCAGTCTGGCAGGGCAGGATCGGCCAGCCGCTGCACGCCGAGACGCCGCAGGGGCCGCTCGACGTATTCGTGCGCGACCTAGCGGGCGAGCCCGGCGCACGCTTCGACCTCACGCGCTACGGCGACGAAGAGGCGACCACGTGGCTGCAGAAGAACGCGCTGATCTCGGAGCGCGGCAAGCAGTCGAACATGATCGGCGTGACGCTCGACGGCCCCGATCCCGTGCACGACAGCCGCGTGCTGAATGCGGTTGGCGACGCGTATCTGGCGCAGAACACGCAGCGCAAGTCCGAAGCGGCCGACAAACTGATCCGCTTCATGGATGCGCAGCTGCCGCAGTTGAAGGCGCAGCTCGAAAAGGCCGAAAGCCGCTTCAATGCGTTCCGCGCGTCGCACGGCACGGTCAATACCAGCGACGAAGGGCTCGCGCTGCGTCAGCAGTCGGTCGACATCGAGACGCGCGTGCAGACACTCCAGCAGCGCCGCGAGGAACTGCTGACACGGTTCATGCCCAAGCATCCGGCCGTCGTGGCGGTCGACGCGCAGCTCGCCGACGCGCAGCATTCGCTCGACACCGTGCGCAAGCAGATCCAGCAGTTGCCGACCGTCGAGCAGGGCGTGCTGCAACTGCAGCGCGACGTGGCCGTCGATACCGCGCTCTACACGAACCTGCTCAACACGCGTCAGCAGATGATCCTCGCGCGGGCCAGCAAGACAGGTACCGTGCGGATCGTCGACGCGGCGAAGATCGCGGAGACGCCCACCGGGCCGCATCGCGGGATGGCCGTGATCGCGTCGCTGCTCCTCGGCCTGCTGGCGGGCGCCGCGTTCGTGATTGTGCGGCAGCGGGTTGCCGGCACGATCGGCGATGCCGAGGAAATCGAATGGTCGACAGGCTTGCCGGTGTTCGCGGCGGTGCCGCACAGCCCACTGTCCGAACCGATCGTGCCGCGGTCAAAGGCCGCGCGGCGGCGCGCCGGGAGCAAGCCGGCACTGCCGATGGCGCCGGACGGCCCGGCGCTCGAAAGCCTGCGTAATTTCCGCACGGCGCTGCAACTGGCGATGGCAGACGCTCCGAACCGCGTCGTGCTGATCTCGGGGCCGACGACGGGTGTCGGCAAGTCGTTCGTCGCGGCGAATCTCGCGTCGCTGGTAGGAGCCGCGAAGCGACGCGTGCTGCTGATCGACGCGGACTTGCGCAAGGGCTCGCTGCACGAGCGGTTTCGCTTCAGCCGCGCGCCGGGCCTGTCGGACGTCGTGAGCGGCACGCACGGGTTCGATCAGGCAATCAAGCGCGAAGCGATGCGCGGCCTCGATTTCATGCCGATGGGCAACGTCGTGCCCGATCCGGGTGAATTGCTGCTTCAGCCGGCGTTCGCCGAACTGATCGAGCAAGTCGCGTCGCGCTATGAGATGGTCGTGATCGACGGTCCGCCGCTGCTGCCCGTGGCTGACGCGCTGGTGCTGGGACGCCTGGCCGGAACCGTGTTCCTCGTCGCGCGCAGCGGTGTGACGACGCTGACGGAACTCGACGAAAGCGCGCGACGGCTCGAAAACGCGCAAATCGCCGTACGCGGCGTCATCCTGAACGACTTCAAGGGCGCGCCGGGACGTTATGCCTACGGTTACACGGATGCGAACACCCATCAGGCGGCATCCGGCTACGCAGACGTGATGGGTGCGCGCGGCCCGGCCGGCTGAGCGGCGAGCGCGCGGCGCCGCGCGGCAAGCTGCACACAGGCGAAGCAATGGAACGGACATCATGAACAAACGAGTGGCTGCCCGCTCGCGCATGCGGCAGCGGCGGCCTGAGATGCGCCGCGAGGCGGTTCGCGTGGGACGCGCGGCCGGATACGCGGGTTACTGGTGGGAAGATCCGGCACGACTCGTGCTGCTCTTCATTCTGCCGTTGTACGCGCTGCTGTCGATGAGCCTGCTCGGCGACCAGAAGTCGATTGCGCGCGTCTATTTCGACGGATATTCAGCGTTCGCGGGCGGCCTGTTCCTGTTGGTGCTGACGGCCGCCGCGTGGGTTGCGGCGACCGATGCGCAGGTCCGGCGGGTGCCGGACGACGGGCCGGCGGAGCTGTCGCCGCGCGTGCTCGATTTCGTGTTCGCGCTCGCGCTGTTCGGCTATCTCGTGATGATGAGCGGCGTGCTCGCGCATCCGGCCGTCCTGCTGCAGTTCCTTACCGGCACGGCAAACACGTTCGAACTGATCGAACTGAAAGGGCGCGTCACGGGCCTGAGTTCGTTCACGCAGGCGACGGCGCCGTTCGTCGCGCTGTATTTCTACGTGTTCAGGACGCCGGTCAAGGGCTTCAATCGCTACAAGGCATACCTGGCCTTACTGGTCGTGCTGACGCTGTTGCGCAGCTTCATCTTCGCGGAGCGGCTCGCGGTCATCGAGATCGCATTGCCGTTCGCATTGATGGTCGTGCGGTTCCGGCTCGGCCGCAAGCGGTTGCGACTGCTTGCGCTCGGGCCGTATGCGGCGATTCCGCTGCTGCTCGGCCTGTTCATCGTGAACGAATACAACCGGTCGTGGGAAACCTACTACATCAACATCTACGACAACATCTTCGATTTCGCAGTCGAACGCCTGGGCCTGTACTACTCGACGTCGCTGAACAATGGCGCCGGGATCCTCAACGTACTCGGTTGGGGCAACGGGCATCCGATGTTCACGTTCGACTGGCTGCTGCATTTTCCGGTGATCGGCGCAACGCTCCAGCCGTGGCTCGACTCGGGCGACAGTGTCGACCTGTTCCTGAACAGCTATGCCGATCCCGAGTTCAACAATCCGTCGGGCATTTTCGTCCACTTCTACGAATGGGGCTGGTTTGGTCTGCTGAACGCGGCGTTCGCCGGCTGGGTGTTCGGGCGAGGCTATGCAGGATGGCGGAGCGGAAGCGGATTCTGGTGCTGTGCGCACGCGGTGCTCTATGTGTCGCTGATGGAAATCCTGCGGATTCCGAACCTGTTTAGCGGCCGGGACTTCGTGCCGGTCGTGCTGCTGATCGTCGTGTTCGGATGGTTCGTGAAGCGGCCGGAACGTGAATCGACCGCTGCCGCGCGCGGGGTCGCGAACCGGCATGCGCCCGACATCGGCTAACTGTCGTCCAGCCCACAATCTTTCGAGGCCGGCATGCATAAAGTGGGGCCTCTCACGATCACTCGCCATGCATGCTGGCCCTGAAGGGGCAGCCGCTTGGACCGCCACATGACTACGACTGCACGCGAAACCAGCCTCGACGTCGCCCGCGGCGCGGGGATCACTCTTGTCGTCTACGGGCACGTATTGCGCGGCGCCGTCTCGTCGGGCCTCGTGCCGGCCGGCGCGTCCGAGACCGTGTTGGCCTGGGTCGACTACGTGATCTACACGTTTCACATGCCGCTGTTCTTCTTCCTGTCCGGGCTGCACGTATGCAGCTCGTTGCGCGCTGCGCCGCAACGGTTCATGGGGGCGAAAGTACGCACGATCGTCTATCCGTACCTGCTGTGGTCGGTCCTGCAAGGCGGCGTGCAGATTGCGATGGCATCGCACGGGACCAATCATCCGTTCTCGGTCGGCGATCTGCTGGCGATTGGCTGGCGGCCGTTCGCGCAGTTCTGGTTCCTGTACGCGCTGATGCTTTGCATGACCGGCGCATGGTTGCTTGCACGATGGGTGCCTGCATTCCCGCAGACGCCGATGCCACCGCGCGTCCGCGGCGCGCTCACGGCAAGCGCAGTGCTTGGGCTCGCGATCGGCGCGGCGACGCAGTGGGGCATCGGGTCGACCACACTGATGAACTGGCCGTTCTTCGTGGCCGGTGTCGTCGCGTCGCGTGCGTTGCCCGGCTGGCTCGAACGCAACAGTCATCCGGCGGCGTGCGCGCTGGCGGCGGCGGGCTTCATCGTGGCGGTCGCCTTCGCGCACGGCGTCGGGAACGCAACGAGTGTCTGGGCCGTTCCCGCCGCGTTCGCCGGCATCGCGCTGATGCTGCAGTTGGCATATCGCCATGCAGCGTCGTCCGCGCGTGCCGGCTGGCTCGCGGCGATCGGGTACGCATCGATGCCGATCTACCTGATGCACATTCTGGTGATGGCCGGCGTGCGCATTGTGTTGATGCGCGCCGGCGTCGGCAGTCTCGCGACGCACCTCGCGATCGGCACGCTTGCCGGCGTGGCGGTGCCGATGGCGGCTTACCTGATCGCGCTGCGCACGGGCACCGCGCGCGTCGCAGGATTCCCGGCCTGGCCGGGTCGTGGAGCGGCCGTGCGGCCGCAACCCGCATGACCGGACGCCGACGCCTTTCCCGTCTTTGCTGCGCGATGCTCGGCATGTGGATGAGCACCGGTTCCGCGGACGCGGCATACGCGGAGAAGGTGGCCCATGCGCCTCAGGCGGCGCAGGTGACGATCCGCGCGACCGTGCCGGATGCCCATGTCACCCCGGCGTCCGACGGCGACGATCAGGCCGACGCACTGCAACGCGCGCTGGACGGGCTGCAGCCGGGCCAGCGACTCGTGTTCGCGCCGGGGCGCTACGTCGTCGGCCGCTCGCTCGTCGTTCGGCAAGCGCAGGTCGTGCTGTCGGGCTACGGCGCGACGCTGAGTGCGACCGTGCCGGACGACCAGACGATCGAAATGCGCGGCACGGGCACGACGATTGCCGGATTCCGGCTGGCGGGAACGGGCTCGACGCGAATGGGCACACCCAGGTCGACCAAGATCGAAGTGACGGGGCGCGACGTACAGGTGCTCGACAACGCGATCGTCGGCGGTGGAGGCGGCATTTTCGTGTTCGGCGGATCGGATATTGCGATTGTCGGCAACGAGGTGCAGGCGACGCTGGCGGACGGCATCCACATCACGCACGGTGCACGCAATGTGCTCGTGCGGGGCAACGTCGTGCGCGGCACCGGCGACGACATGATTGCCGTGGTGAGCTATCAGGGCGACGGCGTGCTCAGCCGCAACGTGCTGATCGCCGACAACTCGCTCGAGGGCAATGCGTGGGGGCGCGGCATCACGGTGGTGGGCGGAGCAGACGTGACGATCGCGAACAATGTCGTGCGCAACGTGCAGGTGAGTGCGGGCATTCTCGTCGCACAGGAGGACAGTTCACGGACCTACGGGGCGTCTGGCGTGCTGGTCGAGAACAACGAGATTTCCGATATCCAGACCGCGGCCGGCCGCACCGATCCGCGCCCGCTGACCGAGCAGGCCGCGATCGACGTCAGTACGTGGTCGGGCTCGGTGACGCGCGTGGTCGTAATCGGCAACCGTGTGTCGCGCGCGCGGTTTGCCGGCATTCGCGTGTGGGGAAACGTGTCGCAGTACCGGATCGTGGATAACCGGTTGTCCGCGATCGGCGGGGAGCCGGTGCAGGTGGGCGGGGGCGGAGGCTGTCCCCCCGGCGGCACGAATGCCGCGCAGTGCAGGCTGCCGGTCGCGCAGCCCGCGTCGATCGACGCGGTCGGGGCCGATACGTCGGCGTTGCCGCAAGTGCGCGAAGCGCTCAGGCAGGCGCGCCCGCGGTAGCGCGGCATCGACCGACGAATCGATGCACGCGCCGGCGTGCGCGGCACGCGATTACCGCACGACGTCTCCCTCTACCACCGGCACGTGCGGTTCCCGTGCAGTGAGCGGGACCGCCTGCTGTTCCGGCAGCGTGTCGACGACCGGGCGCCCGTACTGGTCGTCGAAGCGCACGATATCGTCTTCGCCGAGATAGTTGCCCGATTGAACTTCGATGATTTCGAGCGGAATGCGGCCGGGATTCTCGAGGCGGTGGACCTCGCCGACGGCGATATACGTCGACTCGTTCTCGCTGAGCAGAAAGGTCTCGTTGCCGCGCGTCACCTTCGCGGTGCCGCGCACGACGATCCAGTGCTCGGCGCGGTGATAGTGCATCTGCAGCGACAGCCGCTTGCCCGGTTCGACGACGATCCGCTTCACCTGGAACCGCTCGCCGAGATCGATCGAATCGTAGTGCCCCCACGGACGCTGCACCTTGCGGTGTTCGCTCGCCTGCGGGCGCCGGTCGCTCTTCAGGCGCGCGACGATGTTCTTCACGCGCTGCACGTCGTGCCTGTTCGCGACGAGCACCGCGTCGGGCGTTTCGATCACGACGACATCCTTCATCCCGACGCACGCGACGAGACGGCCTTCCGAACGCACGAGGCTGTCCTGCGTGTCCTCGAACACGATCGGGCCGCGGGCGACGTTGCCCTGGTCGTCCTTCGGCATGATTTCCCAGATCGCATCCCACGTGCCGACGTCCGACCAGCCGGCCGAGAGCGGCACCACGATGCCTTCGATGCCGAGTTCGCTGCTGTCGGCCAGGCGCTCCATGACCGCATAGTCGATCGAGTCGGACGGGCAGGCGTCGAACGCCGCGGCGTCGATCCGGAAGAAGGGATCGTCGGCGACGCCCGCGCGCCACGCCGACTCGCAGGCCGCATGGATTTCGGGCGCCAGCGCGTGAATCGCCTTCAGCCAGACCGATGCGCGTGTAACGAAAATGCCGCTGTTCCACCAGTAGTCGCCCGACTGCAGGTAGCGCTCGGCGAGCGCCGCGTCGGGTTTCTCGACGAAGCGTCCGATCGAATAACCGCCTTCTCCGCCGTGGCGGCTCGTCCGCGGCTCGCCGACCCGGATATAGCCGTAGCCCGTTTCCGCGCGGCGAGGCAGCACACCGAGCGTCACGATCGCGCCCTCTTGCGCATAACGAGCCGCGCGCGCGATCGCATCCTGGAACGCGCCGACATCGGCGATCGCGTGATCGGCCGGCATCACCGCGAGCACGGGGTCGTCCTCGAACACGCTGGCGTCGAGCGCGGCAAGCGTGAGCGCCGGTGCCGTGTTGCGCGCAGCGGGTTCGAGCAGGATACGGGCGGGCGCCGCACGGTCGACCACTTGCGCGGCGCTCATGATGCGATGCTGTTCGCCGCACACCAGCAACAGCTTGTCGCCCAGCACCGCGTTCGCAATGCCGTTCAGGCGGCGCGCCGTCGCGGACAACGGCGATTCGTTCGAGGTCAGCTCGATCAGCTGCTTCGGAAACTGTTCGCGCGACAGCGGCCAGAGGCGCGTGCCGGAGCCGCCGGCGAGGATGACCGGCAGGATGCGTGGAAGGTCGGGTGCGGGAACCGGGCGTAGGGTGCGTGTCATCGATTGGCTCCGGTATCGGCGGGCAGCCGGTTGTGCACGCGTCCGTCGGCACGCGCGTCTTCGTTCCTGGGCCGGGTCGTCGAAACGGTCCGGGACAGCAGTTGGCGCAGCGCGCCGGCGGTGCGGTCGGCCGGCCGGATCATGCCGACGAACGGTGCACCTTGCTCGAGATACGGTCCGTACGCCTTGCGGAATCCGAAACGTTTGTAGAACGCCTGGCGCGGCGCGGGAACGTGCATGCGCAGCGCGGCGTCCGGCCATGCGGCCAGTGCGGCGGTCAGTGCACGTTCGAGCAGGTGTTCGAGCGTATCGCCGTCGCGGCACGCTTCGCTCGTCAATACCTTGTCGATCACGACGTCCGGATCGATGTCGTCGCCGGGCAGGAGTCGTGCGTAGGCCGCGACTTCCGCCGCGTCGCCGTTGCGCACGGTTGCATAGACGTGCAATGCGCCGGCGTCCTTGCCGTCGATGTCGAGATGAGTATGCGCATCCTCGACGACCAGCACGGTGTTGCGTGCGCGCAGGATTGCATAGAGATCGACGGCGCTCAGATGTTCGAATTCACAACAATGCCATTCCATGATGCGGTCCTCGTGTGAAACCTTCAGCACGCCATGTCGCACGGATACGTTCGTCCAGTGCGAAGCGGCGATGATCATGATGCGGATGCGGCGCGCGCCGGTCTGTTCGAAAGCTTACCCATGCTCGGGGTTCGCCCGAGCGAGGCGTCATGTGCCGACAGCGCCGTAATGTCCGCTAGCACACATCGGCGGTGCCGGTGCTTTCCGATAATTGCCATGGCGTGGTGGCCGCGTTGCGCGGCTCATCCCTGTCGAACGCCAATGGAGAATCGGGAGCGGTACTTGAAGATTGCAATCGTTCACGACTGGCTGGTCGTGCCTGGCGGTGCCGAACGCGTGCTGGCGCACATGATCGACTGCTTTCCGCAGGCCGATGTCTACAGCCTCGTCGATTTCCTCGAGGATCGGGACTGCCTGCGCGGCCGCGCGGTGCGCACGTCCTTCATCCAGAAGCTGCCGTTCGCGCGCACGCGCTACCGCAGCTACCTGCCGTTGTTTCCGCTGGCCATCGAACAGTTCGACCTGTCGGCGTACGATGTCGTGCTGTCGAGCTCGTATGCGGTTGCGAAGGGCGTGCTCAGCGGCCCGGACCAGTTCCACGCCAGCTACGTGCATTCGCCGGTGCGCTATGCGTGGGACCTGCAACACCAGTACCTGAACGAGGCCGGCCTCGCACGCGGGCCAAAATCGGTCATCGCGCGTGCGCTCCTGCATTACATCCGCAACTGGGATGCGCGTTCGGCGAACGGCGTCGATCGCGTGGCCGCCAATTCGCACTTCATCGCACGCCGCATCCGCAAGACTTACCGGCGCGATGCGACCGTGATCTATCCGCCGGTCGACGTCGACCACCTGTCGCTGCGCCCGGACAAGGAGGCGTTCTACCTGACCGCGTCGCGGCTCGTGCCGTACAAGCGGATCGACCTGATCGTCGACGCGTTCTCGCGTACGCCGGAACGCCGCCTCGTCGTGATCGGCGACGGGCCGGAGATGGAGAAGATCCGCGCGCTGGCCGGGCCGAACGTCACGCTGCTCGGTTACCAGCCGTTCGACGTGCTGCACGACCACCTGCAGCGTGCGCGCGCATTCGTGTTCGCCGCGGAAGAGGATTTCGGCATTTCGCCGGTCGAGGCGCAGGCATGCGGCACGCCCGTGATCGCGTACGGGAAGGGCGGCGTGCGCGAGTCGGTGCGGGCGTGGCCCGGCGCCGGCGCAACGGGCCTGTTCTACCGCGCGCAGACGGTCGATGCACTGGTCGATGCGCTTGCCCGATTCGAAGCGCTGCCGCGCGGGGCGATCGATCCGCACGCGTGTCGCGCGAATGCCGAGTTCTTCAGTTCGGCGCGCTTTCGGGACGCGTTCACGCGCTTCGTGATGGATGGCTATGCTGCGTTGCAGGAGGAGATGGCCGGTCCCGCCGGTTTCACGCCGCACGGCGATGCGTCGATCGAGGGCGGCATGGGCGATCTGCGGGATCGGGAGGGCGAGACGGCGCTGCGAACCTGAGCGGCGATCGTGCGGGTTGATTACGGAGTGTAACCGCCGGGCGGCCCGTGCACCGTGCCGGGACGACGCCGCCGGCCGGCGGCGCGCACGATTATGCGGCGTGTGACGTGCGGTGCCGGTTTTTTGAAAGGATTTCGGTGAAAATCACGCGCAATCGAGGGAGCCGATCTGGCGGAAATGTAGTATTTGGCACTGATTGACGCGAATGTTGAGAGAGAATCAAATCTCAGTAGCCAAAGGTGTGTCGCGCGGGGCGACCGGCTGCGTAACCGGCTGATTCAGGATTATCTTTTGGTAACAAGACCATCTCGAAACGAGGTGTAAATTCACGAAC
Source organism: Burkholderia sp. SRS-25 (assembly GCF_004343765.1). Classification (NCBI taxonomy): domain Bacteria; kingdom Pseudomonadati; phylum Pseudomonadota; class Betaproteobacteria; order Burkholderiales; family Burkholderiaceae; genus Burkholderia; species Burkholderia sp. SRS-25. Next base: position 251,138 of record NZ_PTXM01000013.1, on the reverse strand, counting down.
GGATGAAGTGCGACGGTCATCCCGCTCGTGGGTTGGCCGCCATCCGGCTCTGTATCGGGCGCGATCGTCGTGTACGACGCGACGCACGCTCGAACGGATGCTCCGTTTGTCGACGTGCCCCGCCTGCCGGCGGGTCGCGTCAAAGCGGGAACGTCGTGGCTCGCGCAGTCGCGCGTTCCCTTCGAGTTCGATGACAACGAGGCCGGATGACATCCGGCTCGACCTCCGGGGGTTCTCGCCGTGTGCAGTTTCGATCTTCGCCAAGGCTGCGGAAACGCAGCGCGGAAAGGTGGCCATGCGCCGCCGGCCGCAGCGCACGCGAACGGTTCGCGGAGTGGAGAAAGTGATGGTTCGTTATGAATATGCCAATAACGCGCGATAAGAGCGCCGACGCGGGGAGTGGTAACGGGCAGCGTCCGCTGATTTACTGGACGCAGTCGCCGTCCGTCATGCTCCGGAAGGAACTGGCGCGACGCGACTGGAAAGTGTCGATCGTCGCGCAGGCGAGCGAGCTGCGCGACACGTCCGGCGAAATCACCTGCGGCATCCTCGACCTGAGCGGCGGCCATGCCGACGCGATCGGCAGCATCGCATCGACCTGCGCGTCGATGCGCGACGTCGTCTGGGTCGCACTCATCGACGTCGGCCAGACCGCTTCTCCGAACGTGCGCGCGCTATTGCGCGACTATTGCTTCGATTACGTCACGTTGCCCGCCTCGCACCAGCGGATCGCCGATACGGTCGGCCACGCGTACGGCATGGAATGCCTGTTCGCGCGCGACCGCGAACGGCTCGAATCGGAGGAAAAAGGCATCGTCGGCACCTGCAGCGCGATGCTGCGGCTGTTCGATACGGTGCGGCGCTTCGCGCGCACCGACGCACCGGTGTTCGTGTTCGGCGAAACCGGCACCGGCAAGGAGTTGACGGCGGTCGCGATCCATCGCCATTCGGAGCGCCGTAACGGCCCGTTCGTCGCGGTCAACTGCGGCGCCATTCCCTCGCATCTGCTGCAATCCGAACTGTTCGGCTATGAGCGCGGCGCGTTTACCGGCGCGAACGCGCGCAAGATCGGCTATGTCGAAGCGGCGAACGGCGGCACGCTGCTGCTCGACGAGATCGGCGACCTGCCGCACGAGAGCCAGGCGAGCCTGCTCCGCTTTCTGCAGGAACGTGCAATTCATCGCTTGGGCGGCAGCGATCCGGTGCCGGTCGATGTCCGGATCGTGTCGGCGACGCACGTCGACTTGCGCGAAGCGATGGAGGAAGGGCGTTTTCGGCCGGACCTGTTCCACCGTCTGTGCGTGATGCGCATCGACCAGCCGCCGCTGCGCGCGCGCGGCAAGGACATCGAGCTGCTCGCGCATCACATGCTCGAACGCTTCCGCGGCGACGCGCGCCATCGCGTGCGCGGCTTCTCGACGGATGCGATTACGGCACTCTACAAGCACGACTGGCCGGGCAACGTCCGTGAGCTGATCAACCGCGTGCGCCGCGCGGTCGTGATGACGGAAGGGCGCCTCATTACCGCGCAGGATCTCGAACTCGAATACTGTCTCGATGCCGCGTCGCCGTCGGTGGCCGACATCCGCAAGTCGATCGAACGCGAGGCAATCGAAACCGCCCTGTTGCGCACGCGCGGGCGCGTCGCGGCGTCGGCCCGCGAGCTCGGTGTGTCGCGCGCGACGTTGTATCGCTGGATGGAGGCATACGGCATCGAGCGGCCGCGCGGCACGGGCTCGTCCGACTGAGAGTCATTCGACAAGGCGACACTCGCGGCCGCCGAAAGCCGCGAGCGTTGCGTCAACCGGCCTGCGTCGCGCGCACCGTGCGCGCGGCGTTCACGGCCCGGATTTCCACGGTCGGCGGCCCATCGGTCGCGGCCGCATGCTTCCCGACCATTTCAAGCGGAACGAGCGCGACGCGTGCCGGCGTGCCGGGCGCGAGGTGGAACCAGTCGTCGCGGGGCACGTAGCCCGGCGCATCGATCTGCACATGACGCGCGACGTGCCGTGTATCGATGTCGACGTGCCATGTGTCACCGGTGCGCGACACGCACGCTTCCAGCCCGAGTTCACGGCGCGCCAGCACGGCCGGATGCGTGCGGGACGGGAAATGGAACGCCTGCGACAGCAGCGTGCCGTCGTCGGCACGCAGCGTCGCGACGACGGTGTCGTGTTCGCAAGGCCCGAAGCGGTACGCGTAGGTCCAGTCGAAGAACCGGCCGAGCAACTCGGCCGAGCCGATCCGCACCGTGTCGTGCGCGGCGATCCGCACCGGGCAACCGGCACGCGCGACCGGCGTGCGGCCGTCGCGCAGCGCGACCAGCTCGAGCGCGGCCGACAGCGGCGCGGGACGCTCGTTGACGACATGCACGTCGAGCCCGTTCAAGCCTTCGTCGACCAGCAGCACCTGCACGGGCTGCAGGACCTGGCGCAACGCATGCCACGCCGATTTCGGCCGGTAGGCGGCGTCGATCAACCCCCAGCCGGCGCCCGGCATCACGTCCTGGAACTGCCAGACGAGCGCGCCGGCGCAGCGCGAGCCGGTACGCCGCCATTCGGAAAACGTTTCGCGCATCAGGTCCGCGATCACCGCGCGCGACAGCTCGAAGTAGCGCGCCGGATCCTCGCGCCGCAGCCGGTCGGGCACGACGTCGTAGAGCGTCTGCAGATAGTGGTCGCGAACGTCCTCGAAATCCCACGACGTGCCGGGGTCGCGCGGCACGGCCGCCTTCCAGCGCGGCTCGTGCACGCCGGGCCAGCCGAGCTCGGCGAGCGTCGCGTCGCACGGCACGTTCGAGAATGCGAGGCATTCGCTCGCGAAGCGCACGTCCGCGCGGCGCGCGTCGTCGAGCGGGCGCAGGTACGCACCGACGCCGTAGTAGTGCGACACGCGTTCGCGCGGGGCGAACGGCAGCACGCCGCCGTCGGGCGAATCGGGTACGTACGGGACATCGGGCCGGCATGCGGCCGCGTGGCCGGCCAGCCGGTCGGCGGTCAGCTCGAGGAAGCGCTGCTTCGGCCCGAGCCCGGACATCGCGGCCTGTTGTGCGATCTCGCTGCCGCCGCACAGTATGGCAAGCGACGGCGACGCGCTGTGCCGGGACAGGAACTGACGGACTTCGCGATCGACGTTGTCCGCGAATGCGGGATCGTCGAGCGCATAGTCGAAGTTCGCGAACATGAAATCCTGCCAGACAAGCAGCCCGAGCCGGTCGCACCACGCGTGAAAGGCATCGGCCTCGTAGGTCATGGTGCCGCCGACGCGGATCATGTTGAAGCCGGCGTCGCGCGCGAGCCCGAGCAGGCGGGCGTAGGTGGCGTCGTCCGCGTGCAGCGTGCGCGGCGCGGCGCTGCTCCAGCATGCGCCGCGCGCGAACACGGGCACGCCGTTGATGCGCAGCCCGAAGCCCTTGCCGTCGGCGCCGGCGTCGACTTCGATCGTGCGGAAGCCCGTTGCGCCGAGCGGTCGCAACGCGTCGCCGAGATGCAGTGCGACGTCGTACAGCACCGGCTCGCCGTGCGTATGCGGCCACCAGCGGCACACGTTGGGCACCGCGACGCTTGCGCGCAGACGGTCGGGGCCAGCGCGTTCGAGCGTGGCGTGGTGCTTGCCGCACGACAGCCGCGCGGCGAGCGCGTCGGGCAGCGGCGCGGCGAACGTCAGTTCCGCGTCGAGCCAGCCCGTGTCGCCTTCGATGCGCGCGTGCAGGTCGCAATCGACGAGCACGGGCCCGTCGGCCGGATCGAGCACGTCCACGGGCCGCCAAGGGCCGGTCGGCACATGCGGCGGAAACCAGCCCGGCATGTGTCCGAACAGCGACGTGCGGACCGTGCGCAGTGCCGCCGGCTCCGCGAGCCGCGTCCGCCAGCGTGCACGGCGCGGCGCGCGCGTGTCGCGCAGGTGCGGGGCGAGCGCCCGGAAACAGAGGCTCAGCCGGTGCGTGCCGTCGAGCGACACGGAAACGTCATGTGCGACGAACATGCTGTCGGAGCGGAGGATCGGCGTGTCGTCGAGCCACGCCTGCGCGAGCGTCGCGAGGCCGTGAAAGCGCAGCACGCGCGGCCCGTGTCCGCGCAGTTCGATCCGGTACCAGTGGTCGCGCTCGTCGAGCGATGCGGCTTCGTCGAGCCGGCCCGCGAGCGCGAGCGACTGCGCGACCGTGCCGGGCACGGTCGCCGGGATCCAGCCGTCACCGGCGGCCGGGAGGTCGCGCGGTTCCCGCGCGGCGCCCGCGGCGGTCGCCAGCATCGACCACGCGGGCAGGGCACGCGTGCGCGTCACCGCATGGCCGGCACGGGTGCCGCCGTGTCGCTGCGCACGGGCTTCATGTGCCGCAGCGGCAACGCGATCTGTCGCGCGCACGCCACGACGTCCGTATAGGCGGCCTCGATCGCTTCGAGCGTCGAGTCGCCGCGCTCCTCCTTGCCGCGCGCGCACGCGCGTGCGAGCCGGAATTCGAGCACCATCGCTTCGGACGCGATGCGGTCGCATGCGGCACGGATCTCGGCGAACGGCCCGACGCAGCCGCTGGCCTGCAGCCAGCGCGCGTAATGGCCGAACAGCTCGAAATTCGCGCCGAGCTGCCGCACCGAGTTGAACGAGTACGCATGGAAATGCTCGAGCGGCGAATCGGCGAGCGTCCTCGCATCGGTCTGCAACTGCCGCCGGAACGCGGCGATCGGGTTGACGACCGGCAGGCGCCGCAGGTGGCGCTGCAGCGCGGCGAGCGACGTTTCGCACAGCTCGCGCTCGTCGAGCGGCGCAAACCGCCGCTTCGCGCATTCCACGTAAGGCGGCAGCGTCATCGGCGAGCTGCCGCCGACGAGCCCGTTGTAGTCGAAATCCTCGGCCACGTAATAGCCGCTGTTGTGGAAGTAGCCGATCTGGCGCTTCGCGCGGTCGATCGCATCGATGCCGATCGTCGTCTTCGTGTGCTGCGTGCGGTAGCTGCTGCCGCGCGTGTCGGGCAGGAACCACGCGTCGACCTCGACGATCATCAGGTGGCCGCGTGCAACCTGCGTCTCGATGTGCTGGTCGAGCGGTTCGTAGATCGAGTGCTCCTGCACGACGATGCCGTACAGCCGCTCGAGTTCGTCGTGCGGAAACTTGAAGAACGTGAACTGATCGCCCTCGAAATCGAGGGCGATCGTAAACGGCAGCGCCGCGTACGGATTGAAGCCCCACCACCGGAGCACCTCGAGCCACATGTCGACGTAGCAGTTGGTCTGTTTCCAGACCATCTCCTGGCTATGCAGCGGATGCGGGCGGTAGTGGCGCGCGCGGTGGCGCACATCCTCGAACGACGCGTCTTCGCCGTCGCGGGACACGAATCTCATGGCGTGCCCCACAGCACGTCGCGGACTTCGCGCGGCCACGCGTCGATGTCGAAGCCGTGATGGCGGAACAGTGCGAGCGTGAGCCGTTCGAGGCCGAAGCCGACGCAGCCCGTGTGCGCGACGTCGCCCGTCGCGGTGCGGATGTCCCACAGCAGCCCGAAATGGTCCATGTGGTAGTTGAAGCTCAGGCACGCGGTCTGGCGATCGTCGTGCTCGATCGGGATCAGCAGCTCGAATTTCAGGTTCTGCTCGCGCTGGCTGTTCGCGACGATCTTGCCGCCGCGCCCGAAGAACGGGTCGTTCGCGAGGTCGATCGCGTTGGGCAGGCGCAGCGCCTCGATCATCCGCGTGCCGCGTTCGATCCAGGTCTCGCGGAACGACACGATCTGCTCGGGCGTGCCGATCCGCACGTACTCGCGCATCCGGAACAGCTGCATGCGGGTCGGGTCGAGCGACGGCTCGTGACGGAAGCAGTACGAGAAGACGTCGACGATCCGGCCGTCGGCCGGCAGTGCCCCCGCGCGTGCGACGACGGGGTAGACCGGGTAGCACGCGGCGGGCGTCATCACGACGTAGGTCGGCTTCTGGCTTTCCGTCCAGTCGTCGCCGCGATCGAGGCACTGCAGCACGCGCTGGTGCTGGTGTTCGTCGCCGCAGAACGCGTGCACGCTGCCCGCGAGCTGCGGGAAGCTCTTCATGTATTCGCTGCGCTCGAACTCGGTGCGGCTCATCGCCGGCGGGAAGCGCAGCACTACGGCCTGCTGGTCGGCGCCGATGCGCGTGACGAACGCGTCGAGCGCTTCCACGACGCGCTCGAACCGTTCGCTGCGGCCGAACAGACCCTGGATGCCGGTCGAGACCAGCAGGCCCGCGTCGATCAGTTCGTCGCGCAGCGGGTTGACGCCCGCGCGGTCGATCGGTGCATCGGCGGGAGCGGGGGCGGTAGAGGGCACGGCAAGGCGATCGTTCACGTATGTTTCTCCAGCGTCGCAGGACGCAGCGCGAGCAGCAGGTTCGAGGTGTTGACGGCAATGCGGTCGTTGCTGATCATCAGCGGCGCCGCATGCAGGTCGCGAAGGTGGCGGCCGATGCTGAACGGCGTGCCCTGCTTGTAGCCGGCCATCCCGCAGATCATCATGGCCTGGTGCGCGACTTCCAGCGCGGTCGTCGACACGTAGGTCTTCAGCGTGTTGATCTCGGCGGCCCGGGCCATGCCGGCCGACCACGAGCGGGACGCCGGATTCGCATGAAGGCGCAGCACGTTGTCGACGCGGGCCTGCATCGCCTGCATCAGCGCGAGCGATTCGGCGATGCGCCGCGACGCGGGCGACGGCGCGCCGTCGGTCTGGCGGGCCTGGGCGCGGAAGAACTGGTGCGCGCGGTGGAACGCGTCGCCGGCCACGCCGATCCATACCGCAGCCCACAGGATGTGCGATACCGGCACCATCGTTTCCTCGGCGATCTTCGCGAACGGTACCGGCAGGCACTGGACGGCGGCGCCGTGCGCATCGAGCTCGAAGCCGTTGCTGCAGGTGCCGCGCATCCCGAGCGTGTCCCATTCGCCGCGGCGCGTGAGCGTGTAGCCGTCGCGCAGCAGCGTGACAAGCACCTGCTCGGAAGCCGGCGCGTCCGCATCGCGTCGTGCGGTCGCGAGGATGCCGTCCGCATAGTCGCCATACGAGATCGTCGGCGCCGACTTGCGCAGCCGGAATTCGCCGCCGCTGGTTTCGAGCGCGCACTGGCTCGCGCGCAGGTTGCCGCCGACGCCGTCTTCCGACGTGGCCGATGCGAGCAGCCACTGGTGGCGCACGAGCTGCTGCAGGAACAGCTTGTGCCAGCCCTGATCGGCGGCGTGATTGACGATGCAGGCGACCTGGATCTGGTGCATCGCGAACACCATCGCCGACGATGCACAGGCCTGGCCGAGAATCGAGCAGGCCGACGCGATGTCTTCCAGCGACGCGCCCACACCGCCGAGGTGGGGCGGCACCATCGCGCCGAGCAGGCGGCGCGCGCGCATCGCCTCGATCGCCTCGACGGGGCAGCGCGCGTCGCGATCGACCGCGTCCGCGTGCTGCGCGGCGATCTGCGCGACGGCATGCGCGGCCTCGTCGAGCCGACGCGCATCGCTGTCGGCCGCGAGTTCGGGAAGCAGCGCGCTCATGCTGAATGCTCGGTGCGTTGCAGCGTGGTGATCGTGTCCGCGAGCGCGTCGATGCTGCGGAACAGGTTGCGGTTCAGCATCTCGTCGGGAATCTCGATGTTGAATTGCTTCTCGATCGCGAGCATCAGCTGGATCGTGTCGAGTGACGAAAGGCCCGCTTCATAGAGGTCGTCCCCGTCGCCGATCGAATCGATCGCGGCTTCGAGATGGGCGACGTGCTTCAGGATGGTTCTGATTTCGTTTTTCACGTGCTGCTCCGGCGTGCGTGGTGTCGTCCGCTCGGGCAGACGCGCGACACGCGCTGACGTCCCCCCGGCAGTCCGGCATCAGTAGACCATTGGCAGACGCGGCGTTCTGTTCGCCACCCTACAAACAGCTGACCCGGCAGGCACCGGACGGCACGCGCGGCGGCGCCCCGTCGCGATGCGGCACGCCGATCAGGCGCGCGACGCGGCCGGCACACCCGAATCGGCCGACAGGATGCGCTTCATCTCGTCGCGCACGATCGCGCGGCAGCCGCACGACATTTTCTCGAGGCCGTCGAGGTCGGCGAGCTCGATCGAACTCCGGTACTGCCGGATCAGCCCCAGCTTCTGGATTTCGCCGGCGGCATCGGTGACCGTTTCGCGCCGCACGCCGAGCATCTGCGCCAGCATGCTGTGCGTCACCTGGATCTCGATGCTGCGAGTCCGGTCGTACGCGAGCAGGAACCATCTGCATAACTGATGTTTGAGCACGTGATGACGGCTGCAGAACGTGATCTGCGAGACCTGCGCCATCAGCAGCCGCACGCAGACGAACACGAGATGGCGGATCACCGGCGATGCGTCGAACGCGGTGGCGAACACGCGCCGGTCGAGCCGGTAGACGAAACCGTCGCGGCAGGCCACGGCGCGGCAGGGCATACGGCCGCTGCCGCCGATCACGTCGTCGCACACCACGCTCTCGCTGCCGATCTCGGCGACTTCCAGCGTCATGCCGCCGGACGACACGTACTGCAGCGAAATCGCGGTCGTGACGGGCAGGTAGACCGCGGCGAGCATTTCGCCGGGCTCGCAGAGCACTTGTCCGGATTTCAGGTGGACGAGTTGAAGGTGGGGGACGAGCGTCGCGAGCTCGTCGCGGTCGATGGCCGCGAGAAAGCGGTTTGCATCGAAGCTGTGGGAAAGCTCGATCATGCCGTTCGCGTACGCGACGGCGTCAGGGGCCTGGTGAGTCACGGCGCATCCTCGTAGGTGGCGGTCACGCGTCGTCTCGGCGATATCCCGGGAATGGGGAATTCGCACGATCGTGCGGACTTGTGTTCGTCAAAAATGGAGTGACGATACTGGCGAAAAGGCTAGCACGCCATTGAAATCGATCAATTGCACATTACGTCATTTCACAAAGTTTGACGATTTTTGGTGGGTGCAAACGTTATACGGATTTAATGATTCATTTCCGTGAAATTAATCATCCGGAAGTTGAATGCGACTTCGGGCATTCATTCCATGTCGGCCGAGAATCAATCGGGTGGCGGGCGTACATCGCACGGGGAAAGTGCGCGATGGGCGTTGAACATTGTTTGACAAATAAATGATGCTCGCAAGAATCTGTCAAATAATCAGTGGCTTGCGTGCGAATTGTGCGGTGGGTCACCGAGGCGGAAATTAGTGCGCCGATTCAGATTTGAGACAGTTTCAAACAACCGTGTGCGGCGTGCGGCCGTAGCGGCAGGTTTTCCGGTACATCATGGAAACAATTGAAAATCGACTGTAAGTATATGAACGACAAGCCGTACAGCACCGGTGCGGCCGCCTCGGTGCGACGCTGGTGAATTGATCAGTCAAATCGCATGCAGTGTCCGCCGCCGGGAAGAGTGTCCGAAAATGAGACGCTTTTTTTGTTTTTTGGCCGGTTATTCCGTTGATCTAAATCAGGTGTGATTCATATATTAAGGATGGGCATGTATTGGCACGTAAATCGCTTATTCGGGCTGGCGTGTTGAAACGGAACGGTCGACTCGATCCGGCGGCGATAAGCCGGCGGTCAGTCGGAATCAGGGTTGTGGGCCGCAACCACGATCAGTCCGGGCGCGCATCGCGATAACGAGTTTCGTGCACGCGGCTGCAGGCGGCGCGGACAATAAAAGGGATACAGACATGCTTCATCTTCACTCGAGCTATTCGGCGAACGCCATCCTCGATGCCCTCCCCGAGGACAGCATCCGCACCATCGCACCGCATCTCGAACTGGTCAGGATCAAGGCCGGGATGCTCGACCGGGTCGGCGAGCCGATGCGCCACGTGCATTTCCCGACGACGTCGATGATGTCGGTGCAGCACCTGATGGAGGACGGTGCGATGGTCGAGGTGGCGCAGGTCGGCCGCGAGGGGGTGGTCGGGCTCGCGACGTTGGTCGGTGGCGCCGCGGCGTCGCACCGGGTCGAGGTCCGTATCGGCGGGATGGCCTATCGCGTGCCGAGCTGCGTGATGCGCGCGGAATTCGAGCGCTCGCCCGCAACCTACCGGCTGCTGCTCAATTACTGCCAGGCGGCGATGGCGCAGATCTCGCGCAGCGCGCTGTGCAACCGGCATCACTCTGTCAGCGAGCAGCTCAGCCGCTGGCTGCTGCTTGCGCATGACCGCATCGACGGCGACGAACTGGCCGTCACGCAGCAGACGATCGCGAACATGCTCGGCGTGCGGCGCGAAGGCGTGACGGAAGCGGCTGGCAACCTGCAGGAAGCCGGGCTGATCCGGCAGCGCCGCGGCCGCATCACGGTGCTCGACCGCGACGGCCTCGAACATCACGCGTGTGAATGCTACAACCTGATTCGCGCGGACTATCGCAGGCTGCTCGGCACGCGCGGGACGGCGAGGCCGACACCGGTTCGGCCCCGCATGCCGGACGCGCATCGCGGGTTCCCGGCACATGGTGCGTGACGATGCAATCGAAGTCCGGTGGGACGAATTCGATGCGGCGTTCTGTGATCGCAGTTACCGACGCCGTGCTCGTGCTGGCAGGCGCGCTTGCCGCGCAGGCGGCATCGGGCCTCGTGTGGCGCGAGTTGTCCGACGCACAGCGCGGCGCGATCGCGCTGCTGTGCGTGCTGACCGTGGCCTTGCTGCCGCGCTACCTGCGCACCGTGCGTGGCAGCGTGGCGCCGCAACGCGGCACGCATGCGCTGACGCAGACGACCGTGGCGCTCGCCTGCGCGAGCGTGCTGACGGTAACCGCCGCGATGTGGATCATGAACCGCGGCGGCACGATCACGACACACTGGATCGTGCGCACGGTGCTGGCCGGCGACGCCGCATTGCTGCTCGGCCGCGCCGCGCTGCTGGCGCTCGCGCTGACGCGTGACGACCCGCGCGCGCGGCAGCGCCGCGTCGCGGTGGTCGGCGCAACGGCGTACGGGCGTGTCGCGGTCGAGCGGATGCAACTGGCGCCGCAGGGGCTTTTCGTGGCGGCGTGCGTATTCGACGACGACGCACAGGCTGCCTCCGGCGGCATCGGCGGCGTGCCGGTGATCGACGACTGGAACGTGTTGCGCGATCTGATTCGCGGCGGCGAGATCGACGAGGTATGGCTCACGCTGCCGATGTCGCACGAGTGGCGGATCCAGCGCATCGTCCGCGAGTTGCGCGACGAGTTCGTGGAACTGCGGCTGTTGCCCGACGTGCGGCAGATGGCGGTGGTCGATCGCTCGGCGACCGACGTGCTCGGCATGCCGGCCATCAATCTCGCGACCACGCCGCGCTCGGCGCCGGAGCTGTGGGCGAAGTTCGCGTTCGACCGGCTCTTTGCATTCGGCGTGCTGATTCCGTTGCTGCCGCTGCTGTCGATGCTGGCGATCGCGGTCAAGCTGTCGTCGCCCGGGCCCGTGCTGTTCAGGCAGCGCCGCAAGGGTGTCGACGGCCGGGAGTTCGACATTCTCAAGTTCCGGACGATGCGCGTGCATCGTGTGCAACCGGGCGTCGTGCGACAGGCGTCGCGCAACGATTCGCGGATCACGCGCGTCGGTGCGTTCCTGCGGCGTACGTCGCTCGACGAGCTGCCGCAGTTCTTCAACGTGCTGTTCGGGCAGATGTCGGTCGTCGGCCCACGCCCCCATGCGATCGAACACGACGACTTGTACCGGCAACTGATCGACTGCTACATGTACCGCTACCGCGTACGGCCGGGCATCACCGGATGGGCGCAGGTGAACGGCTATCGCGGCGAGACGCGCAAGGTCGAGGCGATGGAAGCGCGTGTGAAGTTCGATCTGTTCTACATGCAGAACTGGAGCTTCTGGTTCGACATGAAGATCATCCTGTTGACGGTCGTGCGGGGATTCATCGGGCGGAATGCTTTCTGAGGATGACGAATCATCTGGAAAGCGGTGCGTTGTGCGATCGAACGTACTGACCGGAGCGCAGGTGACGGACACACTGACGGCACAGCAGCATCCCGCGTAACGGGATGTCCGGCGGCGCGATGGCGCGCCGCAGCCATCGGAATGGTCACGATCATGTCAACGTCGATTCGAGAGCGAAGCGCACCGGTACTGCAGGAAGCGCGCGCGGAGCGGGGCGCCGGCACGGCCGCGCATATCGCGCGGCCGTGCCGGCTCGCAATCAACGGGAAATTCACCGCGCAGCGCATGACGGGCGTTCAGCGCGTGGCATACGAACTAACGGCCGAACTTGCGCGGATCGCGAGCGCCGACGAGGCGCCGTCGCTCGTCGTGCCGTCCGATCACGATCCGGCGGCCATGCCTGGCGGCGCGCGGTCGCAGACGTCCGGGCGCCGGCATGGCACGCTGTGGGAACAATGGACGCTGCCGCGCACGACGCGCGGCCGGACCTTGCTGAGCCTTTGCAACATCGGCCCGCTGGTGAAGCGCGATCAACTGCTGATGATTCATGACGCGGCGATTTTCGATCTGCCGGCCGGCTATTCGATGGCGTTTCGCCTCTGGTACCGCTTCGCGTTCTCGATCATGAAGCGACGTGCGCGCCATATCGTGACGGTCTCGCATTTTTCGCGGGCGCGGCTGGCCGCGCGGCTTGGCGTGCCGCCTGCACGCCTGTCGGTCGTGCCGGGTGCGGTCGATCATATCGACCGCATCGATGCCGATCATGGCGTGCTGTCGCGCCTGAATCTCGAGACGGACCGCTACGTGTTGTTCGTCGGGTCGCTTGCGCCCGGCAAGAATCTCGTGCGCGCACTGGCCGCGGTGGCGCTGATGCGCGAGTCGCACCCGACGTTGCGCTTCGTGATCGCGGGGGGTGCCAATGCGAAGATCTTCGGCGCACGGGCGGCGGGCCTGCGCGAAGACGATCCGTACGTCACATGGGCCGGTTACGTGACTGACGGCGAGCTGAAAGCGTTGTACGAGCATGCGGGCTGCTTCGTGTTTCCGTCGCTGTACGAAGGATTCGGGCTGCCGCCGCTCGAGGCGATGCGGTGTGGCTGCCCGGTCATCGTGTCGCACGAAGGGGCGCTTCCGGAAGTCTGCGGCGGTGCGGCGCTGTTCTGCGATGCGTATTCACCGCCGGATATCGCCGCGGCGATCGCCCGCGTGATGGACGATCCCGAGCTGCGGGCACGGTTGCGCACGCTGGGCAGCGAGCACGCGCAGCGATACAGCTGGCAGCGCTCGGCGCGCATGTTGATCGACATCGTCCGTGCCGATGCTTGACGTGCGATGACGCAACGTCGCACATGGGCCGGGCGATCCCGTCGGCGTCTGCGATATCCGCATTCGACGATGTCGCGATTTCGCATCCGTCCCCAGTTACGGCGCGCGTAGGCCGAGCGCTGCATTGCACGCTGATTCCGGTCAACACACGCGCGTTCAATGGGTTTATCCTGCGTCGAATGCGTCCGGCACTTCGTGCTGCCGGGCGCACATCCGGACACGGTGGCAGGCGGTGACGCCGGCCCGCCGCGCGCCGGCGCGACACCGCGCGCCGCAATGCTCCGCGCGCGACCCGGAACAGGAGAGACGGCCATGGCGCTCGACCAGCAACAACGGCAGACGCTGAAACAGCGGCTGAACGAGAGCGAGCAGACGTTGCGTGCGGAGATCCGCACCAGCGAAGACCAGCGCGCGTCGGAGTCCTACGCAGACCTCGCCGGTGCGGCGCCGGACGAGGGCGACGAGGCCAATGCGGATCTGTTCGTCGACGTCGATCACGCGTTGATCGGCATGAAACTGACCGAGCTGCGCGCGATCGGCCGCGCCCAGCAGCGGATGCGCGACGGCAGCTACGGCGAGTGCATCGACTGCGACGGCTCGGTCGGCTACGAGCGCCTGCTGGCGCGCCCGGCCGCCGAACGCTGCACGCATTGCCAGTCGATCTACGAGCGGCAATACGCCACGACGCCGCGCGCCTCCCTCTGACGCCGACACCGTCTCCATCACGACGCGGCACATGCGGCGTGGCCGGCGTACGATGATGAACGGGCGCCCGGCGGCGTCAGCATGCGGCGCCGGGCGGGCAGACGCCGTCGCGCACGCGCGCGGCGCCATCCACGTGGAAGGGAGCCGCGCCGATCATGCCGATCCACAACGCCGAGTGTGCGGCCGTGTTCACCGAGATTGCCGACATGCTCGAGATCCAGGGCGCCAATCCGTTCCGGGTGCGTGCCTATCGCAACGCAGCACGGACGATTGGCGACTACGGGCGCGATATCCCGACGATGATCGCGAACGGCGACGATCTCGGGAAGATTCCTTCGATCGGGCCCGATCTCGCGTCGAAGCTGCGCGAGATCGCCGCGACCGGCACCTGCGAACTGCAGCAAACGCTGCGTCACGCGCTGCCGGGCGCGATCGTCGAGCTGCTCGACGTGCCGGGGCTCGGCGCGAAGCGTGTGAAGGCGCTCCATGACGCACTGCACGTCGATTCGCTCGAGCAGCTTCGCGCGGCAGCGAAGAGCGGGCACGTGCGCGAGTTGCCGGGCTTCGGCGCGAAAACCGAAGCGCATCTGCTCGAAGCGATCGACGACCGGCTGAAGCGCGAACCCCAACGCTTCCTGCTGCCGGATGCAGCGCGCTCGCTGCTGCCGCTGCTCGAACGCCTGCGTGCGATTGCGGGCGTCGGCAAGGCCGTGCCGGCCGGCAGTTTCCGGCGCCGCCGCGAGACGGTCGGCGATCTCGACATCCTCGTCACCGCACGTGATCCAGGCGCAGTCGCCGAAGTGTTCGTCGGCTATGGCGAGGTGGCGCGCGTGCTCGCGCACGGCAAGACGAAGTCGAGCGTCGTGCTCGCCAGCGGGTTGCAGGTCGACCTGCGCGTCGTCGATGCCGATGCGTTCGGCGCGGCGCTCGTCTACTTCACCGGATCGAAGGCGCACAACATCGCGTTGCGCAGGATCGCGCAGGCCGGCGGGCTGAAGATCAACGAGTACGGCGTGTTTCGCGGCGACGAACGGATTGCCGGCGCGACCGAGGCGTCGGTCTATGCGGCGATCGGGCTGCACGACGTGCCGCCCGAGTTGCGCGAGGATCGCGGCGAGATCGATGCCGCGCGCGCGGGCACGCTGCCGGCACTGGTCGAGCGCAAGCACCTGCACGGCGATCTGCATGCGCATACCGACGCGTCGGCCGGTCGCGACAGCCTGCGTGCGATGGCCGATGCGGCACGCGCACGCGGGTTCGCGTACCTGGCCATCACCGACCGGTCGCCGCATGCCGGCGGTAGCCGCAGCGACTTCGACTGGCTTTCCCGGCAGCTCGACGAGATCGATCGCCTCAACGCGTCGTTCGACGGTTTCGTGCTGCTCAAGGGCGTGGAGGCGAGCATTCGCGAGGACGGCAGCCTCGATGTGCCCGATGCGATGCTCGGCCGGCTCGACCTCGTGGTCGGTGCGGTACGCGACGGCTTCGACCTGTCGCGCGACGCACAGACTGCACGCATGCTGCGCGCGATGGACCATCCGTATTTCACGATTCTCGCGCACCCGACGGGCCGCGTGCTCGGCGAGCGTGATGCATGCGAACTCGACGTGCCGCGCGTGATCGCGCACGCCGCAGCGCGCGGTTGCTTCGTCGAACTCGATGCGCAGCCGCGGCGGCTCGACCTGCCGGACGTCTGGTGCCGCGAAGCCGCGAAGGCCGACGTGCCAGTGGCGATCGGCTCCGATGCGCGCAGTGCGGACGAACTCGACAATCTTGCGTACGGCGTCGATCAGGCGAGACGTGGCTGGCTCACGCGGCCCGACGTGCTGAACACGCGCACGCTCGCGCAATTGAGGCCGCTGCTTGCACGCACGATGGGAGCAGGCGGCTCGTCGAAGCGTAGCGGCGGCGCGAAGGGCGCGTGAACGCAGCCGGCGGCGTGTGCTGTCAGCCGTTGGCCGCTCATGAATGCGGCCACGTCATGCCAGTACGCCGGCCGCCGGCACATAGGGCAGGCCAAGCGCCAGCGCGACGGCTTCGTACGTGATGTGTCCGTCGCACACGTTCAGGCCCGCACGCAGATGCGGATCGTCGGTCATTGCCTGCTTCCAGCCCTTGTCGGCGAGCGCGAGCGCATGGGTGAGCGTCGCGTTGTTCAGCGCGAAGGTCGACGTGCGCGCGACCGCGCCGGGCATGTTCGCGACGCAGTAGTGCACGACGCCGTCCACGACGAAGGTGGGGGCCGCGTGTGTCGTGGCATGCGAGGTCTCGAAGCATCCGCCCTGGTCGATCGCGACGTCGACGACGACCGCGCCCGTGCGCATCGTCGCGATCATGTCGCGCGTGACGAGCCGCGGCGCCGATGCGCCCGGCACGAGCACGGCGCCGATCACGACGTCGGCATCGCGGACGGCTTCGTCGATCGTGTGTGCATTCGAGCAGACGGTCGTGATCCGGTTGGCGAAGACGAGGTCGAGCTGGCGCAGCCGGTTCACGTTGGTATCGAGCACGGTAACGCGCGCGCCGAGGCCGACCGCCATCTGCAGCGCGCCGGTGCCCACCACGCCCGCGCCGAGCACGACGACATGCGCGGCCGGCACGCCGGGCACCCCGGCCATCAGCAGGCCACGGCCGCCGCGCGGGCTTTCGAGGTGCGTCGCTGCGACCTGGATCGACATGCGCCCGGCCACTTCGCTCATCGGCGCGAGCAGCGGCAGGCCGCCGCCCGGGCCTGTCACGGTTTCGTATGCGATGCAGACGGCGCCGGACTTCACGAGTGCGGCCGCCTGGTCGGGATCGGGCGCGAGATGCAGGTACGTGTAGAGGATCTGGCCGCGTCGCAGCATCGCGCATTCCGCCGGCTGCGGCTCCTTGACCTTGATGATCATGTCGGCGCGCGCGAAGACTTCGTCGGCGCCGTCGCAGAGCGATGCACCCGCGGCCGTGTAGTCGTTGTCGAGCAGGCCGATCGCCGTGCCCGCGCCGCGCTGCACCAACACGCGATGGCCGTGCCGCGTCAGTTCGCGCGCGCCGGCCGGCGTGAGGCCTACGCGATATTCGTGGTTCTTGATCTCTTTCGGCACACCGATCAGCATGAGTCGCCTCCATGGCCTTCGTTATCGTTATCGTTGTCGTGCAGGTGCGCATGCGGCGACCGATTGCACGTGCGGCCGATCGCGCAGGGGCGGTTCGACCGCAGTACTGGAATAACAGGGTAGTAGCGCGCGGAGGGAAGTCAAGCGGCCGGACCGTGTGCACCGGCGCGCGCACTGCATCGCAACATGCGCCGCCGCGGGTGGCGGGTTGCGACCGGAGGTCGCAATGCACGTGGTGTCGGGTTTCGGTATCGTCACGTGTGGCGCGGATCGGGGCCGCGCGCCGGCACTCAGCCGGCAACACATCGAGACGACGAGACAACGACACGAGGGCACTGACCGACATGACCGGAGCGTATTTCAGCGTGCCGACGCTTTGCGCAATCGCGCTCGTTCACGTCTACTGGGCGTTGGGCGGGCGGCGCGGCAAGGGGGCGGCCATTCCGGAGCAGGGCGGCGAGCCGCTATTGCGGCCGACCGCCGTCGGCACGCTCGCGGTCGCGGTGGCGTTGCTGGGCGGCGCGTGCGTGGTTGCCGCGCGTGCCGGCTGGCTGGGACCGAACACGTATCCCGGCACGATCTCGTTCGCGGTCGTTGCGTTCGCACTGATCTTCGCGGTGCGGGCCGTCGGCGATTTCCGATACGTCGGCTTCTTCAAGCGGATTCGCGGGTCGCGTTTCGCGCGTATGGACACGCTGTGTTACTCGCCGCTCTGCGCGGCGCTGGCGCTGTCCATCGCGTCGATGTTCTGGCCGTGGTGAGCGCGCATCTCAGCGCGCCGTCCTGTCCATCTCCACAAGGAATTCCGCCGGCACGGTGTCGGTCAGCCATACGCCGTTTTTGTTGTTGTGTTGTTTCATGAGAGGCGGAGGCCACCAGAGCGCCACGCAAAAGGGCGCTCCCGGGTACCCCGTGTAGCTGGAAAGAGACATCCGTCGGCGCAACTCGCCACACAGCAATCGTCTACCTGACGCCCGCATCAGTCGGTCATCACGCGATCCTTGCCGATTCCGACTCCCGGATTTTTCAATTGTTGCGATTTTCGAGGCACTGAATTGCCTTGATGCGACACTTGATGGAACCGGTTCCATATATAATTCGCGGCACTTTGTCGCCGGACCCGAAAGAGGGTCGTGCACGTCGCGCTTGCTGTCGGCAAACGCGGCGTCTAAGTTGAATGAGGGTCATGAGCGATAAGGGGCAGATGCCGGGAGATGCCGGTATTTGTCAGATGATAAGGCTCGCAAAGAAGCCGATCCGTGCAGCGCAACCTGAATTGGCGCGATGCGCGGCTGCATGAAGGCGCTGCCGTGCCTGGCACGAGTGGCGCCTGCAGCGAGGTTGTTCGCAACAGACGAAAGAACAGGACGGCCAGCCGCATGCGGCATGGCTGCCATGCCGGGCATGCCGCATGCGGAGTGCGCGCGTCCGGGCCCCGATCCCCAACGATCAACATCCGACCATGTCCACGCCACCTGACAAACCCAACTCGCGCCGCCGTTTCCTGCGCACGTCGGTCGCGCTCGTGCCGATCGCGTCGGTCGCCGGCTGCGACCTGCGTTCGTCGTCGCCTTCCGCGACGACCGGCAACGCGCCCGGCGCATCGGCCAACGCCGAACGCGCTCCGTACAAGCCGACCTTTTTCGATGCGAAGGAGTGGGCGTTCGTCCAGGCGGCTGTCGACCGGCTGATTCCGGCCGACGCCGAAGGTCCCGGCGCGCTCGAATCGGGCGTGCCCGAATTCATCGACCGCCAGATGGAGACACCGTATGCGCACGGCGCCACCTGGTACATGCAGGGGCCATTCCAGCAAGGCGTGCCCGAGCTCGGCTACCAGCTGAAGCTGGTGCCGCGCGACATCTACCGGCTCGGCATCGCGGCGGTCAACCGTTATTGCGAGAAGACCCACGGCAAGGCGTTCGCGGATCTCGACGCGCCGACGCGCGACACCGTGCTCGGCGCGCTGGAAAAGGGCGGCGCCCAGATCGACGACGTGCCGCCCGGCGTGTTCTTCGGTCAGTTGCTGCAGAACACGCGCGAAGGCTACTTCTGCGACCCGGTGCACGGCGGCAATCACGACATGGCCGCGTGGAAGATGATCGGCTTTCCGGGCGCGCGCGCGGACTTCATGGATTTCGTCAACCAGAACGGCAAGTCGTATCCGTACGGCCCCGTCTCGATCAACGGGGAGCGCAGCTGATGGCCGCAGAGAAAAAGCCGCATGTCGATGCGGTGATCGTCGGCTTCGGCTGGACCGGCGCGATTCTCGCGAAGGAACTGACCGAAGCGGGCCTGAACGTCGTTGCGCTCGAGCGCGGCGAGTATCGCGACACCTATCCGGACGGCGCGTATCCGAACACGATCGACGAACTGACCTACAACATCCGCAAGAAGCTGTTCCTCGACCTGTCGAAGACGACCGTGTCGATCCGCCACGGCCTGCAGGACACCGCGCTGCCGTACCGGCAGCTCGCCGCGTTCCTGCCGGGCGAAGGCGTCGGCGGCGCGGGGCTGCATTGGTCGGGCGTGCATTTCCGGATCACGCCGGAAGAGCTGCGCCTGCGCAGCCACTATGAAGAGCGCTACGGCCGGAAGTTCATCCCCGAAGGGATGACGATCCAGGACACCGGCGTGACCTACGAGGAGCTTGAGCCGCATTTCGACTTCGCCGAGAAGGTGTTCGGCACGTCGGGGCAGGCGTACAAGGTCGGCGGCAAGGTGGTCGGCGACGGCAACGTGTTCGAAGCGAACCGCAGCGACAACTTCCCGCTGCCCGCGCAGCTCAACACCTATTCGGCGCAGCGCTTCTCCGACGCGGCGAAATCGCTCGGCCTGCATCCGTACCGGCTGCCGTCGGCGAACACGTCGGGCCCGTACACGAACCCGTACGGCGTGCAGATGGGCCCGTGCAACTTCTGCGGCTACTGCAGCGGCTACGCGTGCTACATGTACTCGAAGGCGTCGCCGAACCTGAATATCCTGCCCGCGCTGAAGCAGGCGCCGAACTTCGAGTTGCGCTCGAAGTGCCACGTGCTGCGCGTCGACCTCGACGATACGAAGAAGCGCGCGACGGGCGTGACCTACGTCGACCCGGCAGGGCGTGAAGTGCACCAGCCGGCCGATCTCGTGATCGTGGCCGCTTTCCAGTACCACAACGTGCACCTGCTGCTGCTGTCGGGCATCGGCAAGCCGTACGACCCGATCTCGGGCGAAGGTGTCGTGGGCCGCAATTTCGCGTACCAGAACCTGTCGACGATCAAGGCGTTCTTCGACAAGGACACCTACACGAACCCGTTCATCGGCGCGGGCGGCAACGGCGTCGCGGTGGACGATTTCAATGCGGACAACTTCGACCACGGCCCGCTCGGCTTCGTCGGCGGCTCGCCGCTGTGGGTGAACCAGGCCGGCGTGAAGCCGATCAGCGGCATCGCGACGCCGCCCGGTACGCCGCAGTGGGGCTCGGCGTGGAAGAAGGCCGTCAAGGACAACTACGCGCACACGATCTCGATGGACGCGCACGGCACCAACATGTCGTACCGCGACGTCTATCTCGACCTCGATCCGACCTATCGCGATTCGTACGGCCAGCCGCTGTTACGGATGACCTTCGACTGGAAGGACAACGACATCAAGATGGCGCAGTACGTGACCGGGCAGATGAAGAAGATCGCGGAGGCGATGGGGCCGAAGGCGATCAGCGTATCGACGCGCGAATTCGGCAAGCACTTCGATTCGCGCGCGTACCAGACGACTCACCTCGTCGGCGGCGCGATCATGGGCACCGACCCGAAGACGAGCGTGCTGAACCGCTACCTGCAGTGCTGGGACGTGCACAACGTGTTCGTGATGGGCGCATCGGCGCTGCCGCAGGGCATCGGCTACAACCCGACCGGGATCATCGCGGCGCTGGCCTACTGGTCGGCACGTGCGATCCGCGAGCAATACCTGAAAAATCCCGCCCCGCTGGTGACCGTATGAAGAGGACGATGAACCACAACGTCGCGCGCCGGATGTCGCGCGCGCTGGCGGCCGGTGCGGCCTGGGCCGCGCTCGGCCTCGCGGGCTCGGCGGCGTTTGCACAGCCCGCAGCACCCGCGGCGGCTTCCGGCCCGGCGGCGGCACCCGCGGCCCAATCCGCCGACGCGGCCCTGATCAAGCGCGGCGAATACCTCGCGCGGGCGGGCGACTGCATCGCGTGCCACACCGCGAGCGGCGGCAAGCCGTTCGCCGGTGGGCTGAAATTCGACACGCCGATCGGCGGGATCTACTCGACGAACATCACGCCGGACCCGAAGACGGGCCTGGGCGGCTGGACGGTCGAGGACTTCACGCGCGCGGTGCGCGAAGGCGTGCGCAAGAACGGCGACACGATGTATCCGGCCATGCCGTTCCCGTCCTACGCGCGCCTGACCGACGACGACATGAAGGCGCTGTACGCATACTTCATGCACGGCGTCGCGCCCGTCGAGCACGAGAACCGCGCGGTCGACATCCTGTGGCCGCTGTCGATGCGCTGGCCGCTCGGGATCTGGCGCAAGATGTTCGCGCCGACACCGAAGCCGTTCGATGCTTCGCCGTACACCGATCCGGTGGTCGCGCGCGGTGCGTATCTCGTGCAGGGGCTCGGCCACTGCGGCGCGTGCCATACGCCGCGGGCGCCAACGATGCAGGAGCGCGGGCTGACCGACGCGAACGGCCCGGACTTCCTGGCCGGCGGCGCGGCGATCGACGGCTGGGTGCCGACGAGCCTGCGCGGCGAGCCGCGCACGGGCCTCGGCACGTGGACGGAAACCGAGATCGTGCAGTTCCTGAAGACGGGCCGCACGCTGCGCACGGCCGCGTTCGGCGGGATGACGGACGTGGTCGGTCACAGCATGCAGCACATGACCGACGACGACCTGAATGCGATCGCGCGCTACCTGAAGACGCTGCCGCCGCGCGTGCAGGGCGAACAGCCGCACGTGTACGACGCGGCCGCCGCGAAGGCGCTGCAGACCGGCGACGCGAGCAAGCCGGGCGCGGCCGTTTATCGCGACAACTGCATGGCCTGCCACCGCAGCGACGGCCACGGCTACACGCGCGTGTTCCCGGCGCTCGCCGGCAACCCGGTCGTGCAGGGCGACGATCCGACCTCGCTGATCCACGTGGTGCTGGAAGGCAGCGCGCTGCAGGGCACGCGCACCGCGCCGTCGACGTTCACGATGCCGCCATTCGGCTGGCGCCTGTCGGACCAGGAAGTCGCGGACGTGTCGAACTTCGTGCGTACGAGCTGGGGCAACACGGGGGCTGCCGTGACGGCCGCGCAGGTCGCGAAGGTGCGCAAGAGCGTGCCGTCGACCCGGCCCGAACCGCCGCCGGGTGCGCGCTTCCCGCAAGCGTCGCGCTGACGGAGCGGCGGGGCGCCAGCCCCGCCGGTTCGATCTGCATCAAGGCGCCGCCGCATCCGCGCGGCGCCGCTCATTTCGCCGGGGTTGCACCCCGCAAAGGCGCGCCACACGTGAATTTTTCGCGGCGGCGCGCCATTTTTCCGCCTCATCCCTTATCCTTTCATTCTTGAACCTTACTAAATAGTTACAAGAACTTCGGGAGGGGGGATGCCTCATGACGTCAGCCTGATTGCGTTGCTCGCGGCCGGTTTCGGTCTCGCGATGGTTTTCGGTTATTTCGCGTCGCTGTTGAAAATGCCGCCGCTCGTCGGCTATCTGCTCGCCGGGATCGTGATCGGCCCCGGCACACCCGGCTTCGTCGGCGACCTGTCGCTCGCGCAGCAGCTCGCCGAAGTCGGCGTGATGCTGCTGATGTTCGGCGTCGGCCTGCATTTCTCGCTCGGCGATCTCCTCGCGGTGCGCAAGATCGCGCTGCCGGGCGCGATCGTCCAGATTACGGTGGCCACGCTGCTCGGCGGCGGGCTCGCGCTCACCTGGGGCTGGAGCGTCGGGGCGGCGCTCGTGTTCGGGCTCGCGCTGTCGGTCGCGAGCACGGTCGTGCTGCTGCGCGCGCTCGAAGGGCGCGGGCTGGTCGAGACGGTCAACGGGCGCATCGCGGTCGGCTGGCTCGTCGTCGAGGATCTCGTGATGGTGCTCGTGCTGGTGCTGTTGCCGCCCGTCGCGGGGCTGCTCGGCGGCACGCCGCCCGGCGACGCGCATGCGGCCGGCGGCAGCGTGTGGGGCACGCTCGGCGTCACGATGCTGAAGGTCGCGGCGTTCATCGCATTGATGCTGGTGGTCGGCAAGCGCGTGTTCCCGCGCATTCTGTGGCTCGTCGCGCGCACGGGCTCGCGCGAGCTGTTCACGCTGTGCATGATCGCGGCCGCGGTCGGTATCGCGTTCGGCGCGGCGAAGCTGTTCGACGTGTCGTTCGCGCTCGGCGCGTTCTTCGCCGGGATGATGATGCGCGAGTCGGAATTCAGCCGACGCGCGGCCGACGAGACGCTGCCGCTGCGCGATGCGTTTTCGGTACTGTTCTTCATTTCGGTCGGGATGCTCTTCGACCCGAAGATCCTGCTCGCGGAGCCGCTGCACGTGATCGAGGTCGCGGCGATCGTGGTGATCGGCAAGACGCTCGCGGCCGTCGCGCTCGTGATCGCGTTCCGCTATCCGCTGAATACCGCGCTGACGGTCGGTGCGGGTCTCGCGCAGATCGGCGAGTTCTCGTTCATCCTCGCCGGCCTCGGCCGTGCGCTCGGGCTGCTGTCGGCCGAGGGGCAGAGCCTGATTCTGGCCGTCGCGCTGATCTCGATCGCGATGAACACGCTGCTGTTCGCGATGATCGATCCGGCGCTCGCGTGGATCCGCAAGCATTCGGCGTTCGCGCGCAAGCTCGAAGCCCGCGACGATCCGCTCGCCGCGCTGCCGATGTCGACGCCGCAGACGCACCTGACCGGGCAGGTCGTGATCGTCGGCTACGGCAAGGTCGGTACGCGAATCGCGCACGCGCTGGACGAGCGCGGCATCGCGTATGTCGTCGTCGAGCAGAATCGCGAGCTCGTCGAGAAACTGCGTGAGGAAGGTGTTGCGGCCGTGTCGGGCGACGCGATCGAGCCGATCGTGCTCGTGCAGGCGCATATCGCACGCGCCGGGATGCTGGTCGTCACGCTGCCCGACGTATTCGACGTGCGGCAGATCGTCGAGATCTCGCGCACCTTGAACCCGGCGATCGAGGTCGTGCTGTGCACGAACAGCGGCGACGAGGCCGCGCTGCTGTCGAATGAGGGCATCGGCACCGTGTTCATGGGCGAGTCCGAACTGGCGCGCGGGATGACCGAGCACGTGCTCGGCAGGATGACGAAGCCGGCTGCGGCCGCTGCGCATTGACGGCGCGCGGCATCGCGCCGCGCGCCGGGCAACGCGCGGCGGCCCGGGCGGGCCGAGGCGCGAATAAATGGTCGGAGGAGGCGGCGGGAACGCTCAAATGATGCGCGGCGTTCCTGGAAAGCGGGACGGTGCCCGATGACGAGGAAGTCTGAGGCGGCGACGAGGCCGGCGGCGCGTCGCGCGGGCTGCGCCGATCAACCCGCCGCCGTGTTTGCCTGCACTGGCGCTCTCGACGGCGCGGCAGTCTTCAGCGGTGCAGCGCTTTTCGGCGCAGCGGCCGTTTTTGCCGGCGTCGCCGCCGCTTTCGGTGCAGCCACCGTCTTTTGCGGCGCAACGGCCTTTGCCGGCGGCGTCTTCTCGGGCTCGACCGGCGCGTCGGGCGGCACGCCGAGCAACTGCAGCGAGCCGCTCGTGACCGACGCGAATACCGGGCCGGCCACGGTGCCGCCGTAATAGCCCTTGCCGCGCGGCTCGTCGATCATCACCGCGACGATCAGGCGCGGGTTGCTCATCGGCGCCATCCCCGCGAACAGCGCGCGGTACTTGCCCTTCGCATAGGTCGCGCCGACCTGCTTGCGCGCGGTACCCGTCTTGCCGCCGATCCGGTAGCCGTCGACGCGCGCGCGGCGCCCCGTGCCGCCTTCGCCGACCGCCATCTCGAGCATCGAGCGGATCGCCGCGGCCGTTTGCGGCGACGTCACGCGGTGGCCGCGATGCGCGTCGATCGTCTGCTGGTCGGTGCCGTTCTTCAGCAGCGACACCGGGTGCAGCGTGCCGTCGCCGGCATAGGCCGTGTAGGTCTGCGCGATCTGCAGCAGCGACATCGACAGGCCGTAGCCGTACGCCATCGTCGCCTGCTCGATCGGCCGCCAGCGCTTGTAGCCGCGCAGCCGGCCCGACGCGACGCCCGGGAACGTCAGTTCCGGCGCACGGCCGATCCCGTATTCCTGGTATTTGTTCCAGATCGTTTCGGCGGGCAGGTTCAAGGCGAGCTTCGCGAGCGCGACGTTGCTCGACTTCTGCAGCGCCTGCGACACCGTCAGCGACCCGTGGTTCGACGTGTCGTGGATCACGGCCGGGCCGATCTTGTAGGTGCCCGGCGACGTGTTGATGATCGTGTTCGGCGTGACCTTGCGCTCGTCGATCGACAGCGCGACGACGAGCGGCTTGATCGTCGAGCCCGGCTCGAACGTGTCGATCACCGCACGGTTGCGCAACTGCTGGCCGGTGAGGCGCGCGCGGTCGTTCGGGTCGAAGGTCGGGTAGTTCGCGAGCGCGAGGATCTCGCCGTTCTGCGCGTCGAGCACCACGACGCTGCCGGCCACCGCGTTGTTCTCGACCACGGCCGCCTTGAGCTGGCTGAACGCGAGCTGCTGGATGCGGCGGTCGATCGTCAGTTCGATCGTCGCGCCGTGCTGCGCCGGGACGAGCGGGCGCGTGTCCGACACGATGCGGCCGAGCCGGTCGCGGATCACCTCGCGCTGCCCGGACGTACCCACCAGGCGCGCATTCGCCGCGAGCTCGACGCCTTCCTGCCCCTTGTCCTCGACGTTCGTGAATCCGACCACGTGCGCGGCCGATTCGCCTTCCGGGTAGAAACGCTTCGAATCGGCGATCTGCGTGACGCCGTCGATCGCGAGCTTGTCGAGCTTGCCCGCGGTGTCCGCGTCGACCTGCCGCTTGAGCAGCACGAACGTCTTGTCGTTGCCGAGGCGCCGCTTGACCTCGGCGAGCGGCATGTCGAGCAGCTTCGAGATCTGCGGGTAATCGGTGTCGGCGACCTGTTTCGGGTTCGCCCAGATTTCATAGGTCGACAGGCTGACGGCAAGCATCGCGCCGTTGCGATCGACGATGCGCCCGCGCGTCGCGTCGAGCTCGATCGTGCGCTGGTAGCGCTTCTGGCCCTGGCCGACGTAGAACTCCTTGTTCGCGACCTGCACCCAGAAGGCGCGGCCGATCAGCGCGGCGAACGCGAGGAACACGAGGATCACGATCAGCTTCGAGCGCCACATCGGCAGGCGCGATGCAAGCATCGGATTCTTCGTCGCGGTCGCGTACGGATCGGCGGGGTGGGTCTTCTTTTTCACGCTCATGCAATGGCCGGGTCGGGCCGCCCGAGGGCGGTGAGTCAGTCTGAATAATGCGATTGTAATAAATGAGTAAACACCGTGTGGGGAAAGTATGTTCCGGCCCCGAGAAAAAGCGGTTGTCGGCGCGTTGACACTGGGTGGAAACGGGGAAGGGAATGCTGAGGCGGAAGCGACATTTCACCGAAGCAGCAGACGATGAAATTCGGGGGACTCGCGACGTGCAGGTCGGGGGCGGGCGATTTCAGGTACGGATCGATGCCGATCCTCCCCGGTGTGCGATCAATTGATCGGCACGCGGTTATTTCTTTAAACCGGAAAATGAAAAACGCCCCGAATTGGGGCGCCGTTAATGCTGAATATCGAAATGAATATCATTGAAACCGGAATAAACCCGAAAACCGCAGACGAATTACTTCGGTAATTTCTATCGGGCGACGGAAATGAATTCGCGGTATTCCGGCTCGCTCGTGCAACGATCGACAGCCTGCAGTCGCCACGCGCCGGGATGATTGCCGGCGAGTACGGCGGGCCCCTGTTCGCGCTGGGTCGCACCGAACGACAGACCCTTCAACTGGCACACGGCATTCCCGCCGTCGGCCGCGCAGAGCGCCATTGCGCCCTCGACGTCGCGAACCTTGCCCCAGGTCGGAAGATCCAAGCCTTGATGTGCCTCGCGCGACCACAGGCCCTCGTCGGTATCGACCCACAGTACCGCGAAGGCTTGCCGGGTTGCCGATTCGCTGCCATTAATCCGAATGGTGAGGCGCATTGTGATCGTCTCCTAAAAAAATGACACATTCGACCGTTTTGACTTGATCAGTCTAGATAGACTGGTGTGAAACGCAAGTGATAATCCGCAATAAATCCGAATTGAGTTCATTGCGGTTTCAGATGGAACGACGTCTGACGATTCATGGTTATGCCGATGGAGCAGCCGCAAACACACGCGTAGCGGCGATCGCGGTGCCGAGGGGAGGATGGCCGGCCATCGAGACATGGGATGACATGGCCGCGAGGCGCGTCGATCGGTCGCGCCTGACTCGCCGGGGAAACCCGGCCGACCGGGCGACGCCCCACCGTCGGAACGCGGGCCGACCGGATGTCGCGGCATGTTGGCGGCGCGCCCGGTACGACACACTCCGACAATCCCGTACAAATCGGCACACTTTCGCGAAACTTTCGGGACAGACTTGCTTGCGGTCGGGCCCCACACTGGGGTCTTCCCGATCCAGTGCCGCGGACGCCCGTCCTCGGCGGCTGCCGCCGCCTCGTGCCAGAGACGCGATCGACGCGATCGCGGGCCGCACGCCCGATCGGGACTGCCGGGGCGCGCGTCAGGCCCCGGCCCGGCCGGTGAGCCGTGCGCAGCCCGCAACCGCGGGCGTCGCGCCGCCCGGCCGACTCTTCGAAGGAGACTATCGTGCTGATCTGGAAAACCGCGTTGTCGCTCAACTGGCGGACGAGCCTCGTGTCGCCGGCCAGCGCACCGGTCGCGGCGGCGAACGTCGGGCGGCTGGTGCTGACCGGCGCAACCGGCTTCATCGGCAGTACCGTACTGACGGCGCTCGTCAATGCGGGGCTGCTCGACCGCATCGTGTGTGTCGTGCGTGCGCAGGATCGCGGTCACGCCGTTGCGCGGCTGCGCGAAGCGGCGCTGCGCGCGGGGCTGGCGCCGTACTGGGCGTCACGCCTGACCGATGCGAACGTGATCGTCGGCGCGCTAGGCGACGTGTGGCAGGGCGCTGACGCGCCGCGCCTCGCCGCCGCGACGCACGTGATCCATTGCGCAGGCCATGCGTCGCCGGCCGACGGCGCGCACCTGCGGGCCGACATCGCCGACGCGGTGCGTTTCGCGGAGCGCTTCGCCCGGGCGCCGCGCCTGCAGCGCTTCGTGTACGTCGGCACGGCCTATGCGCACGCGGGCCGCGGCGGGATCGTGCAGGAGCAAGCCGCGGCCGACGCGGCGAACGACGTCGCGCGCGACGCAGAAGGCTTGCCGGGTGCGGTGCTCGCGGCGGACTACCTGCATGCGAAGGTCGAGACCGAGCAGCGCCTGCGGGCGCTCGGGCTGCCGCTCGTCGTGGTGCGGCCGTCGCATGTGGTCGGCCACACGGTGCTCGGCACGCGGCCCGCGCCGAATTCGTTCTGGATGTTCCGGCTCGCGCATGCCGCGCGCCGCTTCACCGCGCGGCCGATGACGCGTATCGACATCGTGTCGGTGGACGACGTGGCGCGTGCGACGATGCTGCTGGCCGTCAAGCCGACGCTCGCGCACGACCTGTATCACGTGTCGGCCGGCGACGAGGCGCCGCAGGTCGCGCAGATCGTGCGTGCGATGGACGAGGCGGCGGGGATGACGGGCGCGCCGCGCTACGCGGCGTGTGCGCCGGCCGAGTTGCCGCTCGTGGTGCGCGATGTGCTCGGGCGGACCGATCCGGCACTCGAACGCGTGATCGGCCGGGCACTGCAGCGCTGCGGGGAATTCGCGACGGTCGATCGCGTGTTCGACAACCGCCGCGTGCGCGACGAAATCGATTTCGAGCCGTTGCCGTTCATCGATTACGTCGAGGAATGCATGCGCACGTCGCGTGGCGTGGCCGTGACCGAACTGATGCGCGGCGCGGTGCACTGATCGCCCGCGCCGCACCGGCGCCCGTTCCCGCGGCTGGCGGGAATGGGCGCCGTTTTCACGTGTTGCCGCCGAGCTCGATGAGCCGGTCGAGCGCGCGATAGATGTCTTCGAGGCCGTCCTGGCCGAATCGCGATTCGAGCTGCCGGTACTGCTCGTCGATCCGCGGACCGATTTCCGTGACCAGTTTCCTGCTTTGCGGCGTCAGGCTGACCAACAGCCGGCGCTGATCTTCCTGCGCGCGCGTGCGCGTGATCAGGCCGTCGCGCTCCATCCGTTCCAGCACGCCCGTGAGGCTCGGGCTCAGGATGCAGCAGCGCCGTGCGATCTGTCCCGCTTCGAGCGCCTGCGCCGGTTCGCCGTCGAGCACGCGGATGATCCGCCATTGCTGTTCGGTCAGCGCGAATTCCTTGAGAATGGGGCGAAACAGACCCATCAGCGTTTCGCGGGCCTCGAGCAGCAGCATGGCCAGGTTGCGGTGGTCGAGCGTACGGTTCATCGGGGAGAGCAGAGGACGGGGACGCATCAATCTTAACAGCCGCGGGTAGTGAATTTCGCCTATCAGGGTAATCGAGGTTGCCAGCGTTCGATTGTTTACTTAAGATATTAACTATTGACGATGCGCCGCGACGCGCGGCAGGGGAATGACGCATGGAGCTGTCTTGCACGACCGCCGCGGCGCCGCCGTTGCCGGTCGCCATCGGTACCGTCTACGGTGCGCTGCTCAACGAGCGCGCGGCGCTCGATGCGCTCGGCGACGCCGTGAACGCACCGCCTTACGGCCGGCCGCCGCAGGCGCCGATCCTGTACATCAAGCCCGCCAACACGCATGCGAGCGACGGCGCGGCCGTCGTCGTGCCGGCCGGCGTCGACGCGCTGGAGATCGGCGCGTCGGTGGCCGTCGTGTTCGCCCGCCGCGCGACGCGCGTGCCGGCCGAACGGGCGCTCGACCATGTGCACGGCTTCACGCTCGCAAGCGATGTGTCGGTGCCGCATCCCGACTACTACCGCCCGGCCGTGCGCTTCAAGTGCCGCGATGGTTTCTGCCCATTGGGCCCGGTCATCGTTCCGGTTGCCGCGCTCGACGATGTCGACGCGATCGGCCTGACCGTGCGGATCGACGGCGAGGTGGCCGTGTCCGCTTCGACGGCCACGCTGATTCGCCCGGTGCGCGAGCTGATCGCCGACGTGACGGCTTTCATGTCGTTCGATGCGGGCGATGTCCTGCTGCTCGGCGTTGCCGGCGGCGCGCCGCGTGCCCGCGCGGGCAGCACGATCGAGATCGCCGCGGCGGGCATCGGCACGTTGCGGCACACGTTGATGGCGGAGGAACCACGATGAAGACGGCGCGCGTGATCTACAACGGCGCACTGCATGCGGCCGAACCGGCCGGCGACGGTGCGATCCGCCTCGATACGGGGCGCGTCGTCGCGGAAGAGCGGGTCGAATGGCTGCCGCCCGTCGCGCCGCGCACGACGTTCGCGCTCGGTCTCAACTACGCCGACCACGCGAAGGAGCTCGCGTTCAAGGCACCGAGCGAGCCGCTGATCTTCCTGAAGGGGCCGAACACGTTCATCGGCCACCGGTCGCGCACCGTGCGCCCGGCGGATGCCACTCACATGCATTACGAATGCGAGCTGGCCGTCGTGATCGGCCGGCCTGCGCGCAACGTAAGCCGCGCGCAGGCGCTCGACTACGTGGCCGGCTATACGGTTGCGAACGACTACGCGATCCGCGACTATCTCGAGAACTACTACCGTCCGAACCTGCGCGTGAAGAACCTCGACACCTGCACGCCGCTCGGGCCGTGGTTCGTGAGCCGCGACGAGATCGGCGACGCGGGCGACCTGACACTGCGCACGACGGTGAACGGCCGGGAGACGCAGCGCGGCAGCACGCGCGACATGATCTTCGACGTGCCGGCGTTGATCGAACACATCAGCGGTTTCATGACGCTCTCGCCGGGCGACCTGATCCTCACCGGCACGCCCGAGGGGCTGGCGGACACGAAGCCGGGCGACGAGGTCGTGACCGAGATCGAAGGGATTGGCCGGCTCGTGAACACGATCGTCGGCGAAGCAGACTACTATCGCGCCGGCTGAGCCCGTCGCCCAAGGAGAGAGCATGACCATCAAGCACTGGATCGACGGCCGGGAAGTCGAGAGCCGCGAGCGGTTCACGACGCTGAATCCCGCGACGGGCGATGTCATCACCGACGTCGCGTCGGGCGGCGAGGCCGAAGTCGACGCGGCCGTGCGCGCGGCGAAGGAAGCGTTCCCGAAATGGGCGGGCACGCCGGCGAAGGAGCGCGCGAAGCTGATGCGCAAGCTCGGCGAGCTGATCGAGAAGAACGTGCCGATGCTCGCGGCGCTGGAGACGCAGGACACCGGCCTGCCGATCGCGCAGACCAGCAAGCAGCTGATTCCGCGCGCGTCCGAGAACTTCAACTTCTTCGCGGAAGTGTGCGTGCAGATGAACGGCCGCACCTATCCGGTCGACGACCAGATGCTGAACTACACGCTGTACCAGCCGGTCGGTGTGTGTGCGCTGGTGTCGCCGTGGAACGTGCCGTTCATGACCGCGACCTGGAAGACGGCGCCGTGTCTCGCGCTCGGCAACACGGCCGTGCTGAAGATGTCGGAACTGTCGCCGCTGACGGCCGACCAGCTCGGTCGCCTCGCGCTCGAAGCCGGCATTCCGCCCGGCGTGCTCAACGTGGTGCAGGGCTATGGCGCGACGGCCGGCGATGCCCTCGTGCGCCATCCGGACGTGCGTGCGGTGTCGTTCACGGGCGGCACGGTGACCGGCAAGCGGATCATGGAGCGTGCCGGTCTCAAGAAGTATTCGATGGAGCTTGGCGGCAAGTCGCCGGTGCTGATCTTCGACGATGCCGATTTCGACCGCGCGCTCGATGCATCGCTGTTCACGATCTTCTCGATCAACGGCGAACGCTGCACGGCCGGCTCGCGGATCTTCGTGCAGCGCACGATCTACGACCGTTTCGTGCAGGAATTCGCGCGCCGCGCGAACAATCTGGTGGTCGGCGATCCGTCCGATCCGGCCACGAACCTCGGCGCGATGATCACGCGCCAGCACTGGGAGAAGGTGACGGGCTATATCCGCATCGGCGAGCAGGAAGGCGCGCGCGTGGTCGCGGGCGGCGCGGACAAGCCGGCGGGCCTGCCCGACCATCTGCGCAACGGCAACTTCGTGCGGCCGACCGTGCTGGCCGACGTCGACAACCGGATGCGCGTCGCGCAGGAAGAGATCTTCGGGCCGGTCGCGTGCCTGATCCCGTTCGAGGACGAGGAAGAAGGGCTGCGGCTCGCGAACGACACGTCGTACGGGCTGGCTTCGTACATCTGGACGCAGGATGTCGGCAAGGTGCATCGTCTCGCGCGCGGAATCGAGGCCGGGATGGTGTTCGTGAACAGCCAGAACGTGCGCGACCTGCGCCAGCCGTTCGGCGGCGTGAAGGAATCGGGTACCGGGCGCGAGGGCGGCGAGTACAGTTTCGAGGTGTTCGCGGAGATCAAGAACGTGTGCATCTCGATGGGTTCGCACCACATTCCGCGCTGGGGCGTGTGACGGGCGCGGGTCGTCCGGCAGCGCGAATGATTCTTTGGCCGGCAAGCCGGCCGAGCATGGGGCTGGAGTAAGCGCTAAAGCGCTAACTCCAACCGACCGCGAAGCATGGGGTTGGAGTAAGCGCTAAAGCGCTAACTCCAACCGACAGGAGACTTGAACGATGGGCAAACTGTCCCTCGCCGCGAAGATCACGCACGTGCCGTCGATGTACCTGTCGGAAATGCCCGGCAGGCATCACGGCTGCCGCGAAGCGGCGATCCGCGGCCATCAACTGATCGGCGAGCGCTGCCGCGCGCTCGGCGTCGACACGATCGTCGTGTCGGACGTGCACTGGCTCGTCAACGCCGGCTATCACGTGAACTGCAATGCGCAGTTCTCGGGCACGTACACGAGCAACGAGCTGCCGCATTTCATCCGCGACATGCAATACGCGTATCCGGGCAACCCGGCGCTCGGCCGGCTGATCGCCGAGACGGCCACCGAGCGCGGGATCGCGACCCGCGCGCACGAGATCGACAGCCTCGAACTCGAATACGGCACGCTCGTGCCGATGCGCTACATGAACGCCGACCAGCACTTCAAGGTCGTGTCGATCGCCGGGTGGTGCATGTGGCATCAGCTCGACGAAAGCCGGCGCTTCGGCGAGGCGCTGCTCGAAGCGATCGAGAAGAGCGATTCGAACGTCGCGTTTCTCGCGAGCGGTTCGTTGTCGCATCGTTTCAACGACAACGGCAGCCCCGAGGAATCGATTCACGAGATCAGCCGCGAATTCTTCCGGCAGGTCGACCTGCGCGTGGTCGAGCTGTGGAAGCAAGGCGATTTCAAGACCTTCTGCGCGATGCTGCCCGAGTACAACACGCATTGCCACGGCGAAGGCGGGATGCACGACACGGCGATGCTGCTCGGCTTGCTCGGCTGGGATCGATACGACAAGCCTGTCGAGATCGTCACCGACTACTTTGCAAGTTCGGGAACCGGGCAGATCAATGCGATCTTTCCGTTGTCCTGAACGCTGCGCCACGCCTTCGACAGGAGACCAGCCATGCCCCATATCGTCGTCGAGTACACCGCGAACATCCGCGACGACGCGCACATTCCCGCGCTGCTGCGCACGATCAACGCCACGCTGATCGCGCAGGGCGGCGTGTTCCCGACGGGCGGCATCCGTTCGCGCGCGATCGAGCTGCAGGACTATTGCGTGGCCGACGGCACGGAGGACGACGCGTTCGTCCACGTGACGCTCAAGATCGGCTCGGGCCGCACCGACGAGCAGAAAAAGGCCGCGTGCGATGCACTGTTCGACGCAATCAAGACGCATTTCGCGGCGCTTTACGCGAAACGCTACCTGGCGCTGTCGATGGAACTGACCGAGTTCAGCGAAAGCGGCTCGTACAAGCACAACAACATCCATGCCCGCTACAAGCGGGCAGGATGAACCCCATTCCCGATCCGACCATGCTCGAACCCGCCATCATCGACCAGCTTGCGCGGCGTCTGCACGACGCCGAGCGCGAGCGCACGCAGATCCGCCAGATCTCGCTCGACCATCCCGACATCACGATCGACGACGCGTATGCGATCCAGC
This sequence comes from Burkholderia sp. SRS-25, assembly GCF_004343765.1. Classification (NCBI taxonomy): domain Bacteria; kingdom Pseudomonadati; phylum Pseudomonadota; class Betaproteobacteria; order Burkholderiales; family Burkholderiaceae; genus Burkholderia; species Burkholderia sp. SRS-25. Next base: position 216,962 of record NZ_PTXM01000013.1, on the reverse strand, counting down.
GCACGTGGGTCGCCCTCAAGCTCGCGGAAGGCCGCACGCTGAAGGGCCACAAGATCGGCCTGACGTCGAAGGCGATGCAGAACACGTCGCAGATCGACGAGCCCGACTACGGCGCACTGCTCGACGACATGTTTTTCGCCGACGGCGGCACGATTCCCACCGGCCGCTTCATCGTGCCGCGCGTCGAGGTCGAGCTCGCGTTCGTGCTCGGCAAGCGGCTGACCGGCCCGGACTGCACGATCTTCGACGTGTACGACGCGGTCGACTACGTGGTGCCGGCGCTCGAGATCATCGACGCGCGCAGCCAGTCGATCGACCCCGACACGAAACGGCCGCGCAAGGTGTTCGACACGATCGCCGACAACGCGGCGAACGCGGGCGTCGTGATCGGCGGGCGGCCCGTGAAGCCGCAGGACGTCGACCTGCGCTGGGTCGCGGCGATCATGTCGCGCAACGGCGTGGTCGAGGAAACGGGCGTCGCGGCCGGAGTGTTGAACCATCCGGCGAACGGCGTCGCTTGGCTCGCGAACCGGCTGGCGCGCTTCGACGTCGCGCTGGAACCGGGGCAGATCGTCCTCGGCGGCTCGTTCACGCGGCCGTGCGCGGCGCGCCCGGGCGACACGTTCAGCGTCGACTACGGCCCGCTCGGGACGATCCAGTGCTACTTCGAATGAGGTAAGCGAACGATGCAGATTCCTTCGAATGTCTTCAAGACCGCGCTCGCGCGTGGCGACGCGCAGATCGGGCTGTGGCTCGGGCTCGCGAATCCGTACAGCGCAGAGGTGGTCGCGGGCGCTGGTTTCGACTGGCTGCTGATCGACGGCGAGCATGCGCCGAACACGGTGCCGACGATCCTCGCGCAACTGCAGGCGATCGCGCCGTATCCGTCACATCCGGTCGTGCGCGTGCCGTGGAACGATCCGGTGATCGTCAAGCAGGTGCTCGACCTCGGCGCACAGACGTTGCTGGTGCCGATGGTGCAGAGCGCCGACGAGGCGCGCGCGGCGGTGGCGGCGACGCGTTATCCGCCGCATGGGATTCGTGGCGTGGGCAGTGCGCTCGCGCGTGCGTCGCGGTGGAATCGCGTCGGTGACTACCTGCATCGCGCGAACGACGAGATGGCCGTGCTCGTGCAGGTCGAGACGCGGGCGGGGCTCGAGGCGATCGATGCGATTGCGCGGGTCGAAGGTGTGGACGGCGTGTTCATCGGGCCGGCGGATCTCGCCGCTGATCTCGGGCATCTCGGCAATCCGGGGCATCCGGACGTGCAGGCCGCGATCGACGGCGCGATTCGGACGATCAAGGCGGCCGGCAAGGCGCCGGGCATTCTGAGCGCTGACGAGGCGGCCGCGCGGCGCTATCTGGAGGCGGGGGCGTTGTTCGTCGCGGTCGGTGTCGATACGACGCTGCTGGCGAGGAGTGCGGAGCGGTTGGCTGCGCAGTTCAAGGGGAACGGCGGCGAGGCCGTGAAGAAGGGCGACGGGACGTATTGACGCAATGGCGGCGGCTGGCGTTTTCCGTCTACCGGGCGCCAGCCTTCCGCACGGCGGATTCACCTCTGCAGGTCGCCACGCTTATTTTTCTCCACGGCGCCCTGTTTCCATATACCTCCCCGGCGTCGTCCCCAACGCGCGCCGAAACATGTCGATGAACGCGCTCACGTTGTCGTACCCGAGATCGAGCGCGATCGTCGTCACCGGCGAGCCATCGGCAATGCGCTCCAGCGCCCGCTGCAGCCTGGCCTGCTGACGCCACTGCGCGAACGTCAGCCCCGTTTCCGCGACGAAGCGGCGGCTCATCGTCCGCGCGCTGATGCCCGCCCATTCGGCCCATTCCTCCAGCCGCCGGTTGTCCGCGAGATCCGCGGCAAGTGCATCTGTAATCCTCATCAACCGCGGGTCCTGCGGCCGTACCAGCCCAAGCGCCTCGACTTCCGATGACGCGATTTCATCGAGGATCACGTCGGCGATCCGCGTCTGCGCGGCATCCAGCGCCGCACCGTCCCAACTCGCCGCGCGCTGCACGGCCTCGCGCAGCAGCGGCGTCGTGCGGATCGCACGCGGCGTATCCGGCAGCGCCGCGCAGCGTGCCTCGGCAACGAACGCCGACCAGCCGGAAATCGGCCCGAACGAGTGCAGCGAATGCCGGCAATGCGGCGGAATCCAGATCGCGTGGATCGCCGGCACGACCCAGTCCTGGTCGTCGAGACCGATCGTCAGCAGCCCGCTCAACGCGCCGACGAGCTGGCCACGCGCATGCGAGTGGGGTGGCGTCACGCGCGGGTCGCGTTGCGACAGGACGGCTGCGACGACGAACGGGCCGTCGTCGGACGTGACGAATCGAGCGGGCAGGAGTGGATCGGACATGGCCGGATATCGGTATCGAATGGCTGTTATACCGGAGATTGGCCGGATTCGCACGCCTACACTGCGTCCATCGATGACAACCGGAGTACGACACGATGCGAGCCGAACAGATGCTTCCCGACCATGCCGACCGGATCGAAGCCGACGGAACGACGATCCGCAAGGGGACCGTCGGCGCGTTCCTGGTCAATGCGCGGGTGCTGACCGACCCGAACGCCGCGCCCGCCGACCGGGCGCGCGCGGAAGCCGACACGATCGATGCATTGCCCGCGTTGCGTGCACTTGGCCTGTTCGACGTGCTGGACGTACGCGATCCCGCGCTGCGTGCGTGGCTCGATGCGCGATGACGCGCGTCGCGATCTTTGACCGAGACCCCCGATTCAAGGAGTCACCATGAAAGCAGCAGTCGTGACGGGCGCCGGCGCGCGTCCCGTCCATATGGAATTCGACGCGCCGCGCGCGATGCCGGACCACCGCCTGATCGACGTGACGGCGTCCGCGCTGAGCCGGATCGCGCAGGGGCGGGCGTCCGGCACGCATTACTCGTCGGACGGGCGTTATCCGTTCGTCGTCGGCGTCGACGGCGTCGGCCGCTCCGACGACGGGCAGCGCGTCTATTTCTTCGGCGCACCCGCACCATTCGGTGCGATGGCCGAGCGCACGATCGTGCCCGATACGCGGTGCGTGCCGTTGCCCGACGGGCTCGACGACGTGACGGCCGCGGCGATCGCGATTCCCGGGATGTCGTCATGGGCCGCGCTGACCGAGCGTGCGGGGCTCGTCGCGGGCGAGACGGTGCTCGTCAACGGCGCGACGGGTACGTCGGGGCGGCTGGCGGTTCGGATCGCGAAGCATCTCGGTGCCGCGAAAGTGATCGCGACCGGACGCAATGCGGCCGCGCTGCAGGCGTTGCTGAGATCGGGCGCGGATGCCGTCGTGTCGTTGCAGCAGGACGACGTGCATCTGGCGCGTGCGCTCGAGCCGCATTTCCGCGCCGGCGTGGATGTCGTTCTCGACTATCTGTGGGGGAGCAGCGCGCGGGCATTGCTGGTTACTGCCGCGAGGGCGACGCCCGACGGCTGTCGGCTGCGCTTCGTACAGATCGGCTCGATCGGCGGTGCCGATGTGCTGCTGCCGGGCGCGGTGTTGCGGGCGACCGCGATCGAGCTGATGGGTAGCGGCCTCGGCAGTGTGCCGCTGCCGCGCCTGCTGGCCTCGGTGCGGGGCGTATTCGACGCGGTCGGCCAGGCGGGCCTGGCGATCGAGACGCGGGCAGTGCCGCTGGCGGACGTCGGCGTGCATTGGGGCGATACGAGCAGCCTCGTACGATCGGTGTTCACGATGGGCGAGGACAGATGAAGAAAAGGCGGCGCACCGCGTGGCCGAACACACGTCGGGCACCGTTTGCGCAGGCGTTTCTCGTCAGCATTCCGATGGGTCCGGCGAGCACGCTTCGTGCAATAACCCAGTGCAGGGCGGCCCGTCGCGAGCGAGCCGGAGACGCGGCACGCAACACGCGTGCCGCCGCCCTTCGTCAGCCTCAGAACCGCTGCTGAATCCCGGCCGTCACCCCGACCTGCGTGGTGCCGTATCCATTGAAATCGCGCGATACACCGACCTTCTGCCCATGCTTTCCGATCGCGAATGCGCCGGCTGCGTACAGCACCGTGCGCTTCGACAGCGCGTATTGCGCGCGCATCGACACGAGCGTCGGATCGGCATCCGTGCCGCCCTTGATGTTCTGGTGATACACGGCGCCGATCAACGAGAACGTCGGCGTGAACTGGTATGAGCCGCCGACCCAATACATGTCGCTCAACTGGTTCGCGGCGCTCGTACGATGCGTGCGCTTGTAGTTGCGGTAGCCGGCCATCGTCTTCAGGTTGCCGAAGTCGTAGCTCAGGCCGGCATGGATGCCCTGGATATAGTTGACGGTATCGGCCGGCGTGACGCTGTCGGCGGCGCCGTTCTGCCGGTCGAACGTGACGACGGCGGCGAACGGGCCGGTTTCGTAGCCGAGCGCGAAATCATACTTGGAACTGGTCTTCACGCTGCCGGGCACGTTGCCGAAGCCGTACAGCGCGCCGAACTTGAAGCCGCTGAATTCGCCGTCGTAGCGTACGGCGTTGGATGAGCGCGAGAAGATGCCGTCCTTGCGCCCGCCGGTCGCCATCGACGACGATGCCCATGAGTAGTTCTGCGAATAACCCATCGGGTCGAACGGCATCATGTAGTCGTACGTGACGGTGAAGTTGCGGCCGAGCGTCAGTTCGCCCCATTTGCCTTTCAGGCCGACCGTCGCGCGCCGCGCGAAGATCGAGTCCGGGCCGTCGTCGGACGCGCCGTTCGCGAGATCGATGCCGCTTTCGAGCCGGAACACCGCCTTCAGCCCGCCGCCGAGATCCTCGACGCCGCGCAAGCCCCAGCGCGACGTGTTCTTGTTGCCCGACTTGAGCTTGACAGAATTGCCGCCTTCCGGCGCCGCGTGGTTCGCGAATTCGATGCCGGCGTCCATGATCCCGTAGATCGTGACCGACGACTGCGCGTGCGCGACAGGCGCGGCGAGGCAGGCGGCCGCAGCCGAACCGGTGAGGACTACTGTTCGAATGGAACGTTCTGCGCGTGACTTCATTTTGACGGTGTCTCCGTGGTTGTTTTAGGCGGGGTGAAACAGAAAACGGGTCTTCGGCGTGCCATCGGCGGACGCCATGAAGCGTCCGCCGTTGCGAGTTGCAAACGGATGCGCGCCTGACTGCCTGCGCGACGGCGAGCGAGCCGCCGCGATCGGGTCAGCCCGCTTTCGCGAACGCCCAGCAGTCGTTGGCCGGGAATTCGATCCAGTGCTTGCCGGCCGCGCGCGGCACATGGCCGAACGCGCGCAGGCGCATTTCGCCGCAATGGAACAGGTATTCCCAGCGATCGCCGAGATACATCGACGTGACGAGATCGGCCTGCAGCCGGTTCGCGCCCGGGCCGTCGGCGACCTGCACGCGCTCGAGGCGAATCACGGCCTGCGCGTCCTGGCCCGGCGCGAAGGTGTCGCGGGCGAGCGCCTGCAGTTCCCAGCCGTCGCCGGCGAGCGTCACGCGTTCGCCGTCAATGGCAGCGACACGCGCATCGATCCGGTTGTTGCTGCCCATGAACTCGGCCGTGTACAGCGAGCGCGGCGCGCCGTACAGCTCGGCCGGCGTGCCTTCCTGCTCGATACGGCCGTTGCGCAGCAGCAGGATGCGGTCGGACATCGCCATCGCCTCGGTCTGGTCGTGCGTCACGCACAGGGCCGACAGCCCGAGCGACACGATCAGCTCGCGCAGCCACGCGCGTGCTTCCTCGCGCAGCTTCGCGTCGAGGTTCGACAGCGGCTCGTCGAGCAGGATCACCGGCGGGTTGTAGACGAGCGCGCGCGCAATCGCGACGCGCTGCTGCTGGCCGCCCGACAGCTGGTGCGGAAAGCGCTCCGCGAGATGGCCGAGGCCGAGCTGGTCGAGCGCGCTCTGCACGCGGCGCTTCTGCTCGGCCGGTGCGACGCGGCGCAGCTTCAGCCCGTAGCCGACGTTGTCGGCGACGGTGCGGTGCGGCCACAGCGCATACGACTGGAACACGAGCCCGAGCGAGCGCTGCTCGACGGGCAGGTCGACGCGGTTCGCGCCGTCGAAGAACACGCGGTCGTCGAGCTGAATGCGGCCGTCGGACGGCTGTTCGAGGCCGGCCACCGCGCGCAGCAGCGTGGTCTTGCCGCTGCCCGACGCACCGAGCAGGCACACGACTTCGCCGGCCTTCAGTTCGAACGACACGCCCTTGAGGATCGGATTGGCGCCGTAGCTGAGGTGCAGATCGTCGACGATGAGCTTATCCATGAAGTTTCACTCCGAAGCGCAGGGCCACGCCGAGACCGGCGCCGACCATCGCGATGTTGATGACAGAAAGCGCGGCAACCTGGTCGACGGCGCCGGTCGCCCACAGCGACACGAGCAGCGCGCCGATCACTTCGGTGCCGGGCGACAGCAGGTAGACGGCCGTCGAGTATTCGCGCTCGAAGATCATGAAGATCAGCAGCCAGGCAGCGAGCAGGCCGAAGCGCACGAGCGGCAGCGTCACGTCGAGCGACACGCGGCTGCGCGTGGCGCCGACGCTGCGGCCCGCTTCCTCGAGCTCGGGGCCGACCTGCAGCAGCGCGCTCTGGATGAGCCGCATCCCGTACGCGAGCCACACGACCGTATACGCGATCCAGATGCTCCACATCGAATTCTTGAGCTCGCGCAGGCCCGGTACGAACAGGAAGATCCACAGGAACGCGAGGCCGGCGAGCAGGCCGGGCACCGCGCGCGGCAGCAGCACGAGGTAGTCGAGCAGCTTGGTCGCCCAGTCGGGGCGGCGGTGGCCGGCGAACGCGACGAGCGAGTAGAAGCCGATCGCGAGCGCGCCGCCGATCACGCCGATGCCGAGCGTGTTGACGATCGCGCGCACCAGGTTGTCCTGCTCGAACAGCTCGACGAAGTTAGCCAGCGTCAGCACCTCGGCGAGCGCGACGCCTTCGCCCCAGTTGGTGACGAACGCGCGCAGCACGATGCCCGAGATCGGCACGATCACGGTCAGCATCAGCCACAGTGCGACGATCGCGAGCGCCACCCAGCGCCACACGCCGAGCGGCAGCACCGTCGCGCGGCCGGCCTTGCCCTTCACGGTGACGAAGCGGTTGGCCGTCTTCAGCAGGCGGCGCTGCAGCAGCACGAGCGGGAACGTGATCGCGACGATGCACACGGCGACCGCGGCCATCAGGTGATACGACGGCACGCCGAGCTTGTTGGTCAGCTTGTACAGGTAGGTCGCGAGCACGAGGTGGCCTTCCGGATCGCCGAGCACGAGCGGCAACCCGAACACCTCGAAGCCGAGGAAGAACACCAGCACGCCGGCGAACAGCAGCGCGGGCATCGTCATCGGCAGGCTCACGTCGAGCGCGACGCGGAACGGGCGGGCGCCCGTCACGCGCGCGGCTTCCTCGACGTCCGAGCCGAGGTTGCGCAGCGCGGCCGACGAGTACAGGTACACGTGCGGCACGTGCGTGAGGCCGACGATCACCGTGATCGCGAAGACCGAGTACACATTCCAGGGCACGTTCTGCACCCCGAACAGTTCCTTGAACCACACGGAGTAGAAGCCGACCGGGCCGGCCGCGACCACGTAGCCGAACGCGAGCACCATCGGCGACACGAACACCGGCGTGAGCAGCAGCGGTTCGAGCCAGCGGCGGCCTGGCAGGTCGGTGCGCACCATCAGGAACGCGAGGATGCCGCCGAGCGGGATCGAGATGAACAGCATCCCGCCGGCGATGATGAACGAGTTCTTCACGGCCGACCAGAAATCGGGATCGCTGAAGACGAAACGGAAGCCCTCGATGCCGAGCGTCTTGTTCGCATCGAAGAACGGCGCGGACAGCAGGCTCTGGAACAGGATGAAGCCGAGCGGCAGCGCGACCGCGATGGTCAGTACCGCGACGACGATCCAGCGCAGCATGCCGGCGAGCGGCTGCAGGCTGCTGACCGGCAGCGCGGGAATCGCGCCGCGCGGGCCGGTGGCGGGCGGAACGGCCGGTGCCGTGCCGCGTGTGCTGGTTGAAAGCATGAGTTCGCCCCTGCGGCCATCCGGATGGCCGCCTCTAGGAAGTCGGTATGGGGAAGAGGCCGCCCGCGCGACGTGGCGGGCGGCCATTGGCCGGCCGAAGCCGATCAGCGGATCAGCTCTTGATCGCCTGCTGCCATTGCTTCAGGAACGCGAGCCGCTTCGACTGGTCGAGATAGACGAGCAGGCCGGTGCCGATCTGGATCGGCTTCAGCGAATCGCCGAGTTCCTTCGTGAGGCTCGCGGCCGACGTCTCGCCGGTCACGTCCGCACGGATCGCGAACAGGTTCGCCTGGTTTGCGATCAGGGTCTGGCCGCGCTTCGACAGCAGGTAGTCCACCCACAGCTTGGCGGCGTTCGGGTTTTTCGCCTTCTTCGAGATCGTCGCGAGGCGGCTCACGATCTGTGTGTAGTCCTTCGGAAAAACATAGCCGATGGACTTGTCCTTCTTCGCCTTCGCGTACGCATACGAACCGATGATGTTGTAGCCGATCAGGTTCTCGCCCGACGAGATCCGCTCCATCATCGCGCCGGTGCTCGACTGCAGTTTCGGGCCGGTCGCGCCGATCGCCTTCACGAGTTCCCACGTGACCTTTTCGTTCAGGTGCGCGTCCTGCGTCAGCGCGTTGAAGCCAACGCCGGATTTCTCGACGTCGTACGTCGTGAGCTTGCCCTTGAACTTGTCCGGTTGCGACGCGAGCAGCTTGATCAGCTCGGCGCGCGTCTTCGGCACTTCGTTCTCGGGGATCAGGCGCTTGTTGTAGACGATCGCGAGCGGCTCGAACGTCGTGCCGTACGCCTGCTTCTGGTACTGCGCCCATTGCGGCACGTTCGCGCTTTCGGGGGAATCGTACGACGCCATCAGGCCGTCGTTGACGAGCTTGACCTGCAGGTCCATCGCCGAGCTCCACAGTACGTCGGCGCTGGTGCTGCTCGCCGCGTTCTCGCTGATGTAGCGGTTGTACAGCTCGGTGCTGTTCATGTCGTTGTACTCGACCTTCACGCCGTACAGGCTTTCGAAGTCCTTGATCAGCGGGCGCACGAGGCCCGTGTCGGTCGTCGAGTAGACGATCAGCTTGCCTTCCTTCTTCGCGGCGTCGATCACGCCCTGGTAGCTCCCCGGATACCCGGCCGGAACCTGCGCGGCGGCGCTGCCGGCGGCAGTGCCCAGAACGACCGCCAGCGCGGCGGCGAGGTGCTTCGGTGCAAACGGCATGTCTTCCTCCAGTTACGTCTAGGTGTTGTTCGAGTGGAGCGGATGTTAATTGCGGGGCACTTTCAGCCCGCTTTCATTTCTGTTCACAATCGTGTTGTTCGTATCATGGATTTCCCGAGGTCGAAGCGGCGGCCGCGCGCTTTGCAGCGCTCGGCAACGATCCGGAAATGGCGGGAAGCGGGTGCCGGCGGGCGCGGCAAGGGTGGAAGGGGCGGTCAGGCGGGTAGCGCGAGCAGCTTGCCGAGCAGCCGGCCGCCGAGGCGCGCGTGCGCGGCCGTCAGCGCGGAATACCCGACGACGACACCCGCTTCGCACCGGGCGCTTCGACTGAATGCGCGAATCGGCTGCAATTCGATACCGCTCGCCTGGGCCTGCGCGACATACGTCGCGTCGTCCATCCCGGGCGGCAGCCACAGCACGAAATGAAAGCCCGCGTGCTCGCCGGACACCGTGTACCGTCCGCCGGCGTGTTTCGCCAACTGGTCGAGCACGATGTCGCGCCGCTGGCGGTACGCGTGACGCGCGGCGCGCAGGTGCTTCGCGAAATCGCCGTGGCCGATGAAGCGGGCCAGCGCCAGTTGGGGCGCCACGCCGACCGAGCGCGCGGTCGCATGCCACACGGCCGACAGCGCCGGCCGCAATTCCGCCGGCACGACCATGAAGCCGATGCGCAGCCCCGAGAACAGCGTCTTGTTGAACGAGCCGCAGTAGATCACGCGGTCGCACGCATCGAGCGATTTCAGCGCGGGCAGCGGGGCGGTCTGGTAGCTGAATTCGCCGTCGTAGTCGTCCTCGATGATCCATGCGCGGGTGCGCTGCGCCCAGTCGAGCAGTTCGAGCCGGCGCGACACCGACATCGTCACACCCAGCGGCGCCTGATGGGCCGGCGTCACGTAGGCCGCGCGCGCATCGGGATGCCGCTCCAGCGACGCCGTGTCGATGCCTTCGCGATCCACCGGCACGTCGAGCACGGTCGCGCCCGCGATCGTGAAGATCTGCCATGCCGACACATAGCCGGGATCCTCCATCAGCACCGTCGAGCCGGGCGTGAGCAGCGTGCGCGCGACGAGATCGATCGAATGCCGGATGCCGGTCGTGATGAAGATGTCGCCAGCGTCGCACGGGATGCCGCGGTATTCCCGCAGGTACGCGGCGATTTCATTGCGCAGGCTCTCGACGCCTTGCGCCGGCGTGGCCCCGAGGTCGTTCGCGGTCGCGGCCAGCAGGCTGGCTCCGAGCGCCTTCTTCCATTGCTGCATCGGCAGCAGGCCGGGATCGGCAAGCCGTGCGACGAACGGGACGCCCGGACGCACGCCTTGTTCCGGCACTGCGTCGTCGGTCGGCCGTACCGGCGCGGGGCGTGCGCCGGAAGGGAGGAGGCCGTTGGTGTCGCGCGATTGCACGGTCGCGCGCAGATAGCTGTCCGGCACCACCGCGCATACCCTCGACCCGGACCCTTGCGTGCGGGCGATGTAGCCCTCGGAGCACAGCCGGTCGTACGCCGCTTCGACCGTCCCCCGGGCGACGCCCCAGCGCGCCGCGAGCGTGCGGCTGGACGGCAGCGGGCTGTCGCCGGGCAGCAGGCGCTTCAGGATCGCGTCGCGCAGCGCGTCGGCTATGCACTCCTGTTTCGATTGCGGACTGCCCGTGGACAGCCCGGCCGGGCACGGCAGGTCAAGCGGAATCGCGGTTTTGCCTCGCGGCATAGTGGTCCAGTCGATTATGGATTTAATGGCACTTCAGCTTATATCACTTTGATCCTAGATTGCTGTCGACCACATCAATCCGACCGGAGACGGGCTCATCGCATGAAAACGCGTTCATTACCCCACTGGGGCTGGCTGTTCCTGTTGATGCTCGTCGTGTGCCTGCCGCGCGTCACGATCGATGCGTACCTGCCGTCGCTGCCGGCGATGGCGGATTCACTGCACGGCACCGACGCCCAGTTGCAACTCACGCTGACGCTCTACATGGTCGGCTACGCGCTGTCGATGCTGGTGTCGGGGCCGCTGTCCGACCGTTACGGCCGCCGTCCCGTCCTGCTCGGCGGCCTGTGCCTCTACGTGATCGCGAGCGTCGCGTGCGCGTGGTCGACCAGCGTGACGGCGATCGTCGCCGCGCGCATCTTCCAGGCGTTGGGCGGCTGCAGCGGAACGGTGATCGGGCGGGTAATCGTGCGCGAGCGTTTCCCGACCGCGACGCAGGCCACGATGCTGGGCCGGATCTCGGCCGGCATGGCGCTGTCGCCGGTGATTGCGCCGCTGGCCGGCAGCGCAGTGGCCGAGGGGCTCGGCTGGCGCGGCGTGTTCGGTTTGCTGGCGGCGGGCGGTCTGGTCGCCACGGCGATGGTGCTGCGCTACCTGCCGGAGACCCGCGAACGCGACGCTCGGTCGGCGCCGGGCAAGGGCCTCCTGGGTACTTACGCTGGCCTGCTGCGCGAACGCGGTTTCCTGCGCTACTCGCTCGCCATCAGTTTCGCGTACTGCACGTACTACCCGTTCATCGCGGAATCGTCGACGCTGTTCCAGCGGCAACGCGGCGTATCGGGCCCGGTATATGCGGTCATCTTCGGCCTGACCGTGCTCGGCTACCTGATCGGCTCGAACCTGTTCGCACGGACGGGTACCCGCTGGAAGGCCGATTCGGTCATCGCGGCGGCGGCGGGCGTCAATCTGGCCAGCGCCGCCGTGTTGTGGATCGGCGGTGCGATCGCGCCGACGGCGGTGGCGGCGCTCGTCATCCCGATGTTCTTCGTGATGATTGCCGTCGGGATCGCGATCCCGGCCTGCCAGTTTTCGGTGATGCAGCCGTATACGACGATCGCCGGGACGGCGTCCGGGCTGTTCTTCTTTATCCAGATGGCGATCACGGCCGCGTGCGGCGGCGTGCTGGCGTGGCTGTCGGATGGCACCGCACGCCCGATGATCGTCGTCACGATCGGCGCGAGCGTCGCGTTCGTGGCGGTGGCGGTCGGCCTGCGCGAGCGGCGGCGGGTAGGCGACGATTCGCGCTTCGCGACGCGGAACCGGCCTGCCGCCGAGCGTTGAGCGATCGGTGGACGGCCCGGCCGACGCGCGCCCACGCCGGCTGCGCAACCGGTGTTTCCGCGAGGCGTCGCGATGGAAAGGATCATGTAATGTAGCGGCCTGTCGCTGACCTTACCGGAATCCCCATGCGTGTGCTGCTCGTCGAAGACAATCCGAACCTTGCCCAGTCGCTGAACGACGCGCTGAGCGCGGCGCGCTTCGCGGTCGATCACATGGCGGACGGCGAGGCGGCCGACCACGTGCTGCGCACGCAGGATTACGCGCTGGTGATCCTCGATCTCGGGCTGCCGAAGCTCGACGGGCTGGAAGTGCTGCGGCGGCTGCGTGCGCGGCGCAATCCGGTGCCGGTGCTGATCCTGACCGCGCACGGCTCGGTCGAGGACCGCGTGAAAGGGCTCGATCTCGGCGCCGACGACTATCTGGCGAAGCCGTTCGAACTGACCGAACTGGAGGCGCGCGCCCGCGCGCTGATCCGCCGCAGCCTCGGCCACGAGCATGCGCGGGTCGAATGCGGGCCGCTTTCGTACGACAGTATCGATCGCAGTTTCCATTTCGCCGGCGAGCCGTTGTCGCTCACGCCGCGCGAGCGCTCGGTGCTCGAGGTGCTGATCCTGCGCAACGGCCGCGCGATCAACAAGGAAACGCTGTCGGAGAAGATCTTCGGGCTCGACGAGTCGGTCAATGCCGATGCGATCGAGATCTACGTATACCGGCTGCGCAAGAAGCTCGAGAACACGGGCGTCGCGATCGTCACGCTGCGCGGGCTCGGTTATCTGCTGGAAGCGAAGGCGGAGACGGCGGAATGAGCCGCCGCTGCGCTCACGAGCTCTGCACGGAACCGGTGTACGCGTTGACGCGCTACGCCGGATCGACACGGTCGCGGCCCGCCGACGACACGCATGCGGTTCACGGCCGACCACACGGGCGCGGAGAGGCGCGCGGTGCATGCGCCGCGGTGTCCCATCGGGCGGCCTGGCGGGAGGCCGAGTGATCCGCCCGAACCTGCGCACCCAGGTCGCATTGTGGCTGCTGCTGCCGCTGCTCGGCCTGCTGGCGCTCGACTCGTGGCTCACGTACCAGCGCGCGATGAGCGCCGCGCACGTCGCGTTCGACCGCACGCTGTCGTCGTCGCTGAAGTCGATCCGCGAAGGCGTGCGGCTCAACGACGGCGAGATCGAGGTCGACCTGCCGTATCTCGCGCTCGAAATGCTCGAGTCGAGCGACGGCGGCAAGGTCTACTACCTGATCCGCGAGGACAACGGTCACACGATCACCGGCTACCCGGACCTGCCGCTGCCGCAAGGGCGCGACGCGGGCGACGGCGCGCTGTTCGTCACGCGCTACTACGACGCCGTCTATCGCGGCGAGCAGTTGCGGATGGCCGCGCTGCGCATCCCGGTGCACGACGTACCGACCGCGCAGTCGCGCATCGTGTGGGTGATGGTCGGCGAGACGATCGAGGCGCGCCAGGCGCTCGCGCGCGAGATCCTGGTGGGCTCGCTGCTGCAGGAAGGGTTGCTCGTCGTGCTCGCGCTCGGCATCGTGTGGCTCGGCGTCGGGCGCGGGCTGCGGCCGCTGAACCGGCTGTCGGCGACGGTCGCCGCGCGCAGCGAGGACGATACGACGCCGCTCGATACCGGCGCGGTGCCGAGCGAACTCGCGCCGCTCGTCGAGTCGATCAACCAGTACATCGGCCGCACGCAGCGGATGCAGGTCGCGCGACGCCGCTTCTTCGCGGACGCGGCCCATCAGCTGAAGACGCCGCTCGCGGCCGTGCAGGCGGGCGTCGAGCTCGCGTTGCGGCCCGACGAGCAGCCGCGCGCGAACGGGCACCTGCGGCGTGCGAACGGCGCGGTGCGGCAGGCCGCGAAGATCGTCCAGCAACTGCTGTCGCTGTCGCGGCTCGATTCGGACAGCGGCCATGCGGTCGCGCACAAGCCGGTCGCGCTGCACCGGCTCGCGCGCAGCGTGACGCTCGACTGGTCGCCGGTCGCCCGCGCGCGCGACATCGATCTCGGTTTCGAGCACGAGGCCGACCTCGACGTGCAGGGGCAGTCCGACCTGCTCGGCGAGATGATCGGCAACCTGATCGACAACGCGATCCGTTATGCAGGCGATCGCGCGGTGATCACGGTGCGCGTGTCGCGCGACGGCGAGCACGCGCGGCTCGACGTCATCGACAACGGGCCGGGCATTCCGGCGGACGAACGGGACGCGGTATTCGAGCGATTCCATCGCGGCAGCAAGACGCAGACGGTCGAAGGGACGGGGCTCGGGTTGTCGATCGTGCGCGAGATCGCGCGCGTGCATCAGGGCAGCGTGACGCTGGCCGACGCGGCTGGTGGTGGATTGGTCGTGACGATCCGGCTGCCGGCGGCGAACGATGATGCCGCGCCGCGCGCCGCGTGATGGCAATCAGCGATGCGGGAAGCGGCTAGCCGTGAGTAGCGGCTTCCCGCGAGTGAAGGAGGCGAGCGGTTCCGCGCGCCCGGCTCAATCGCCGAACCCGATCTCCGCTTCCAGCGACTGGCCGACTTCGAGCCACGTGCCCGCGCCTTCGACGACGATCGCATTGATGCCGAACGTCAGCGCACCGCCGTAGTTCGGGTTCGCGCGATAGGTCTGCATCGTGTCGGTCGGCTCGTGCGGCCACGCCGGATCGGGCGCGCCGGTGGCCTGGTCGATCGTCGGCATCGGGCAACGCGTGCACGGCTTCACGAGGCGCAAACGCACGGGCGTCGCGCCATCCGTGTCGAGATGCTCGACGAAATCCTCTTCGAACGCGTCGAGATCCGACACGACGATATTCGGGCGGAAGCGGTTCATCGGGATTGCCGGCGCGCCCTTCGCTGCGAGCCGCGCGTTCAGGTCGTCGAGCGACGACTGGCCGATCACGAGCAGCGGATAACCGTCGGCGAACTGCGTGTGCGTATCGATTTCGCCGGTCCATTTCCGGTTGCAGCCGCGGCGCGCGTCGGGGCCGAAGCGCGCGAGCTTCGTGGGCGTGCCGAGGAATTCGGTGAGCCATGCGGCCGTTTCGCCGCCCGTGTCGATCGCGTCGACGGTGTCGCGCCACACGGTCGCGGCCATTTTCGGCGTGGCGGGCGATACGTCGCCGTCGAGCGGCGTGCGGATCTCGCGCATGCCCGGCGCGTTCAGCACGAGCGCATCGCTGTCGAGCGCGGTGCGGATCAGCGCGAGGCGCGGGTGCGTGCGCTGCGTGATCATCTGCCCGGCCGGATCGGTGATCAGCCAGTGGCGGTCGTACGCGAGGCCCGTTTCGAGCAGTTGCGCGCGCGACAGCGCGATGCCGGCACAGGATTTGATCGGATAGACGAAGAGTTCGGCGATGGCTGGCATGACGCTGGCTGAAGGCGAATGGCGAGACTGCGATTGTGCCAGATCATGCCGAAACCGTTCGGGCGGCTGCGCGCCGTCGCGCGGCCGGTCATGCGAGCGGGAAGCCGGAGTCGAACGTCGTGCGCACGTCGAGCGGCTGGCGCAGTAGTCCGGCCTTCAGGTAGAAGTCGGCCGTGCGCTGTTGTTCGGCGATGACCGTCGCGTCGATCGGCAGCCAGCGCGTGTTGCGGCGCTCGAACTGCAGCTTCGCGGCCGCCGGCGGAATGCCGATGATGCGCGCGAGCGCAGCGGAATACGCATCGGCATGCTGGTACGACCATGCCTGAGCACGCACGACACGCCGCAGGAAATCGTGCAGGACGTCGCGCTTGGACGCGATTGCCGCATCGGTTGCCGCTAGGTAGCTGAGGCCCGACCACAGTCCGCGGCCATTGACGAGCACGCGCGCGCGGCCGCTCGTTTCGGCGAGTGCGGTATAGGGTTCCCAGGTTGCCCACGCGTCGATCGAACCGGTTGCGAGCGCAAGCATCGTGTCGGCCGGCGGCAGGAAGCGGAACGACACGGCGTCGGGCGGCAGGCCGGCCGCATCGAGCGCCTTCAGCGTGACGAAATGGCCGATCGAGCCACGCGTGGTGCCGATGCGCTTGCCCTTCAGGTCGGCCGCGCTCTTCAGCGCCGCATCGGGCCGCACGAGCACGGCCGTGCCGTACGGGTCGGAACGGTTCACGCCGATCACCTTGATGCGTGCGCCCGACGCGAGCGCGAAGATCACCGGTGCATCGCCGATCGGCCCGCAGTCGACGGCGGCCGCGTTCAGCGCTTCGGCGAGCGGCGCGGCGGCCGGGAATTCGGTCCACGCGATGTCGTACGCAAGGCCGTTCAGTTCGCCGGCCGCTTCGAGCAGCGCGCGCAGGCCGCCTTTCTGGTCGCCGGCGCGCAGCAGCGGCCGCGTGCCCGATTGCGCGCGCAGGGCAGCCGGGGCCGTGGCGATCGTGGCGAGGGCGCTCGCTTGTGCGAGGAAATGGCGTCGGGTCGGATTCATCGTGAAGCTCGGTTGGAAGAGAAGTTCAGGGATTCATTCAATGCGCAAGCCCGGCCTGCACGTCGCGCACGGGTTCGGTATCGACGCGCAGCAGCAGCGCGGTCAGCGGATCGCCGGTCGCTGCCGGTGCGGCCGGTCGTGCGGTGGTGTCCGAGCGGCACAGCAGGTCGGCATCCGACCAGCCGGCGCTGCCCGGCAACGCGCGTGCCCGCAGCCAGCCGCGCCGATCGGCGAGGAGCTGCGTGCCGCCGAGCGCGTCGGGCGCGACGCCCGCGATCGTCGCGAATGCGCGCCATGCATCGGGCGTCGATGCGACGCAATCGGCTCGCGCGACGCCGGTTGCCTGCGTCACGGGCGCGCCGCGTGCCGTGACGAGCAACGTTTGCCAGCGCGCATCCTCCGGCGGCGGCGTCGCGCCCGGCGCGAGCGCGACGATGCGCACACGCTGGCCTTCGCGCCAGCGCTCGAGCGGCTCGGGCGCGGCGGCGCCGCAGCGTACGTCGAGCGCCGGCAGCGGGACGGGCACGGGCCACGCGCCTTCCGCCTGCGCGCCGCTGCCCGCGGCGAGCGCTTTCAGGTAGTCGAGCACGGCCCAGGTGTCCTGGGGGCCGAGTGCTGCGGCGAAGCCGGGCATCGTCGGCGCGCCGTGTTCGTCGCGCGTGCCGTGGCGCACGCGCCAGAACAGTTCGCCGTCGAGACGTCGGGCGAGCAGCGCGCCGGTGAAAGTCGGCGGCCAGTGCGGGAGCGTGGCCGCGAGCGGACCTTCGCCGCGTCCGTCCGTGCCGTGGCACGCCGCGCAGTGTTGCGCATACAGGTGCGCGCCGCGCATCACGTTCGACACCGAGAACGGCGCGGGGTCGCGCTGGAAACTCGTCGGCACGGCGGGCGAAAGCCACAGCGAGGACGGCGGCCACGGTGCGAACCACGCGACGGCCAGCGCGGCGAGCGCGGATGCGACACGCCACTTGCGCGAAGCGAGCGCGACGCACGCAAGCACGACGGCCAGCGCCGTCGCCGCCACGGCGAACGCGAGCTGCCGCGTGAGTCCCGCGTCGATGCGCAGCGTTTCGAGCGCGATGCGATGCGCCCACGGCCACGCGCCTTGACCATCGACGTCGCCCGTCAGCCCGATCGCATGCAGCACGCGCGCCAGCGCGATTTGCGCGCGGTACAGCCCCTGCAGAAACACGAGCGCCCAGTCGGCGAACGTCGGCGCGTTCATCGGCTATGTTCCGGCCGCCTGGCGGCCGTTCGTCGAACGACACCGCGCATCTACCAGCTCGCGTCGAGCCCGAGGTGCCGCAACGCGTCGTGACGCAGTTCGGCGAGGCGCGGGTCGCCGCGATGGCGCGGGTAGGGCAGGTCGACGTGCAATTCGGCGACGATCCGTGCGGGGCGCGGCCCGAACACGATCACGCGCTGCGCGAGGAACAGCGCTTCCTCGACATCGTGCGTGACGAGCAGCGCGGAGAAGCCGTCGCGTTGCCACAGTGCGGTGAGCTCGGCCTGCATCGTGAGCCGCGTGAGCGAATCGAGCTTGCCGAGCGGCTCGTCGAGAATCAGCAGGCGCGGATCGTTCACGAGCGCGCGGGCGAGCGCGACACGCTGCGCCATTCCGCCGGACAACTGATGCGGGAACGCGTTCGCGAATTCCTGCAGCCCGACGCGCGCGAGCGCATCGTCGACGCGATGCTGCGCGGTGCGCGCCACGCCGCGCGCCTCGAGGCCGAGCGCGACGTTCGCACGCACGCGTCGCCACGGGTACAGCGTCGGGTCCTGGAACACGACGATGCGCGACGGATCGGGTTGCTCGATCGGCACGCCGTCCTGCGCGATCGTGCCTTGCCGCGCGGCGTCGAGGCCCGCGACGAGGCGCAGCAGCGTCGACTTCCCGCAGCCGCTCGGGCCGAGCAGCGCGACGAATTCGCTGGCCGCGACCGACAGCGTGACGTCGTCGAGTACCGGCAGCGCACCGCCGGGACCGTCGAACGCATGGCTCACGCGGCGGATGTCGATGCGCGCGCCGCGCGGTGCCGCGACGGCGGACGCAGCGGCGACGGACGATGCAACGGACGATTCGAGTACGGCGGCGCTCACCATTTGACGGTTCCTTTCTGCCAGGCGAGCACGCGATCGCGCACCGCGAACAGCAGCGCGATCAGCCCGGAAAACAGCAGCGCCATCACGATCAGCGCCGCATACATGTTCACGTACGATGCCCAGCCCTGCGCCCAGCTCAGGTACCAGCCGAGCCCCGACTTGACGCCCATCATCTCGGCGACGACCAGCACCGTGAACGATGCGCTCAGCCCCATGAAGATGCCGACGAACACGTGCGGCAGCGCGGCCGGAATCGCGACGCGCAGCACGAGGAAGCGCGCGTTCGCGCCGAGCGTGCGCGCGACGTCGTAATACTGCTTGTTGACGCTCGCGACGCCCGACCACGTGAGCACCGCGACCGGGAAGCCGGTTGCGAGCGCGATCAGGAACGCGGCCGCCGAATAGCTCGACGGGAAGAAGTAGAACGTGAGCGGCAGCAGCGCGGTGGCGGGCACGGGCCCGAGCACGCGCAGCACCGGATGCACCCAGTAGCCGATCCGGCGCGACCAGCCGATCGACACACCGACCGCGAAACCGACCGCGACGCCGTACGCAAAGCCGAGCGCGAGCAGCTTCAGCGTGTTGCCGGCGCTGCCGAGCAAGCGAGGCCAGTCGTCGACGTAGACCTCGATCAGCGCCTGCGGCGGCGCGAAGAACGGGGTCGGCAGCCAGCCGGTTTTCGCTGTGACGATTTCCCACGCGGCGAGCACGAGCGGCAGCGCGACGAGCCACGGGCCGGCCGGGCGCACGCGCGCGAGCCGCGTACGCGTCGCGGGAACGAGATGGCCGAGCGTCGCGGCGACGAGCAACAGCGCGGCGATCGTCCACGCGCCAACGGCGAATTCGCCGGTGTACGCCCAGTCGCTGAAACCGACGACGCGGTTCGGCCACAGTTGCGTGAGGGCGCCGAGCGCGCCCCAGGCGAGCGCGGCGGCGATGCCGATCGGCCAACTGCGAGCGCGGCGGGCTTCGGCGGCCAACGTGGCTTCGCAGGCGATGCACGCGACGCGCGACGCGGGCGCGGGCGCGGATGCGGCGGCACTCCCGCCGGAAGGGGCGGACGCGGAGCGTGCGGCGGGCGCGTGTTCGATCGTCGACATCACATCACCCCAGCACGTTCGCATAGACCTGCTGCGCGAAGCGCTGCGGGTCGGTGCTCTTCTTCAGCACGCTGATGCGGCGGAAGTCGTCCGCGTAGAACGCGATTTCCTGCTGCAGGTCGACGTTGGTCGGGTGGTGATTGTAGGTGAGCGTCGCGTAGAGCTTGCGCAGGTCCTCGGGGTTGATCTTCGGCGAATACTTCGCGAACACCTTCGCGGCTTCGTTCGGGTTGTCGTGCGTGAACTCGGTGGCCTGCACGATCGAGCGCGCGAGTGCGGCGGCCGACGGCCGGTCGTTGCGCACGAGGTCGCCGCGTGCGCCGATCACGCAGCACACCTTGCGCGCGTATTCGCCGGACAGGTTCGTCGCCAGTTCGGTGTACGCACCGTTGCTGCGCTTTTCGAGCAGATAGAGATTCGGGTCGCCGTCGGCGATCGCGTGGATCTCGCCCTTGTCGACCGCCACGCCGAGCAGGTCGGCCGGATACTGGCGCCACGTGATGTCGCGCTCGGGATCGATCCCGTTCTTCGCGAGCAGGATCGAGAAGAAATGCTTGCCGGGCGCGGCCAGGTCGCTGACGCCGACCGTCTTGCCCTTCAGCGCCTGCAGCGTCGTCACGCCGGCCGCCTTCGCGCCGACGAGCCGCACGCAACCGCCATGCGAGCTGCCGATGATCTTCACGTCGAAGCCGGCTTCGAGCGGCTTCAGCCAGCGGTGGATCATCCCGACCGCCGCATCGGCCTTGCCGGTCGCGATCGATTCGAGCAACTGGTCGGTCGAGCCGCTGTAGTTGATCAGATCGACCTTCAGGCCGTTCTTCTCGAAGAAGCCGCGCTCCTGCGCGACGACGATCGGCGTCAGGCAGAACGCGTTCTGGTTCCACGCGAACGTGAGCTTCTTCAGCGGCGGCGCGGACCAGGCCTTGCGGCCCAGCGTGATCGCGGGCGCGGCGAGCGCGACGGCGCCGGCGGCGCGCAGCAGCTTGCGGCGTGTGTCGTCGTGCGCGTCGGTGGGCGCGGGTGCGGTGGTTCGGGTCATGTGGTCTGGTCTCCGGTCGTGCGGAAAGGCGCTCAGTCGAGCAGGTCGGGTTCGTCGGCGACGACGCGTGCGAACAGGCTGTCGAATGCGTGCAGCGCGCCCTCGGGGCCGCCGATCTGGCCGTGCGTGTGGCGCGCGGTCGCGTGATCGATCGGTTGCGGCGTGCCGGCCGCCTCGGCCAGCAACTGCGTGTGCGCGGCGTTGTCGAGCGCGATGTACCACCATGCGGCGGCCTCGACGGTCGGGCCGGCGCTCAGGATTCCGTGATTCTTCAGGATCGCGCCCTTGTGCGTGGTGCCGTCCGGCTTCGCGAGGGCCTGCGCGATCCGTGCGCCTTCGCTCGTGTCGACGACCATCCCCGTGAAGTCGTCGAACAGTGCGTGGTCTTCGTAGAACACGCAGGCGTCCTGCGTGAGCGGATCGAGCAGGCGGCCGAGCGTCGACCACGCCTTGCCGTACGTCGAGTGCGTATGCGCGGCGGCGACGATGTGCGGATGCGCTTCGTGGATCGCCGCGTGGATCGCGAACGCGGCCTTGTTCAGCGGCCGCGTGCCGATCGCGGTTTCGCCGCGCGCGTTGACGAGCAGCAGGTCGGACACTTTGATCTGCGAGAAATGCACGCCGAGCGGATTCACCCAGAAGTGGTCGGGCAGTTCGGGGTCGCGTGCGGTGATGTGGCCGGCGAGCCCCTGTGAGAAGCCAAAGCGGGCGAACAGGCGGAATGCGCCCGCGAGCCGTTCCTGACGGTGACGGCGCTCGGCGGCGACGTCGATGCGCGGTGCCGGCGGATCGAACCAGAAATGCTGGCGCGGCGCTTCGGCGAGTTCGAGGCCCGATGCGGTGCGCACGGGCGAGGCAAGGACGGCGGACATGATGGCGGATGGCTCCAGTAGGCTCCGTTGGGCTCAGGCCGCGCGGCGTGCCGCGTCGCGGGCGGCGACGGCGCTGCGCACGCGCGGAATCAGTTCGCGGCCGTAGTCGATCGCGTCTTCCAGCGGATCGAAGCCGCGGATCAGGAACGTCGTGACGCCGAGGTCGTAGTAGTCGAGCAGCGCGTCGGCGACCTGTTCGGGCGTGCCGACGAGCGCCGTCGAATTCGAGCGTGCGCCGGTGAGCTTCGCGATCTCGGTCCACAGCCGCTTGTCGACGCGCGAGCCGCGTTCGGCCGCGGCGAGCAGGCGGCGCGCGCCTTCGCTCTGCTGCGGGCCGCCGGCGCCGAGGCCGGCCGCTTCGCGCAGCCGGCGCGTTTCGTCGAGGATGCGATGCGCGCGCGCCCAGGCTTCGTCTTCGGTCGCGGCGAGGATCGGGCGGAACGACACTGAGAAGCGCACCTGGCGGCCATGCTTCGCGGCTTCGGCGCGCACGCGCGTGGTCAGGTCGCGCACCTGGTCGAGCGATTCGCCCCACAGCGCGTAGACGTCCGCGTGCTTGCCGGCCACTTCGAGCGCCGCTTCCGATGCGCCGCCGAAATAGATCGGCACATGCGGCTGCTGGAACGGCTTCACTTCCGAAAAGCCCTGCTTGAACCGGTAG
The DNA here is from genome assembly GCF_004343765.1 of Burkholderia sp. SRS-25. Taxonomy (NCBI): domain Bacteria; kingdom Pseudomonadati; phylum Pseudomonadota; class Betaproteobacteria; order Burkholderiales; family Burkholderiaceae; genus Burkholderia; species Burkholderia sp. SRS-25. The sequence continues at coordinate 194,540 of NZ_PTXM01000013.1, read as the reverse complement.
TGCGTGCCGTCGTGATCGAACGGCTGCGCTTCGGTCCAGATCCGTCGCAGGATGCCGAGGTATTCGTCGGTGCGCGCATAGCGCGCGTCGTGGTCGAGGAAGTCGCCGTCGCGCTGCTGTTCGCTGTCCGAGCCGCCGGAGATGAAGTGCACGGCGAGCCGGCCGCGGCTGAACTGGTCGAGCGTCGCGATCTGCCGCGCAGCGAGCGTCGGCGCGGTGAAGCCCGGGCGATGCGCGAGCATGAAATGGATGCGCTCGGTCGCGGCGGCCGCGAACGCGATCGTCAGCGTCGCAGACGGGCCGGTCGAGTGATGCGGCACGAGAATCCGGTCGAAGCCGGCTGTCTCGTGGGCGCGCGCGAAGTCGCGCACGTAGTCGGGATCGACCACGGGGCCGGATGCCGGATGGATCTCCGACTGCTTCTGGCTCTGGATCATGCCGATGAATTCGACGCTCATCTGGGTCTCCGGTGCAGGGACGACCCGGCGCGTGGCCGGGCAGGAATGGAGCGCAGGTTAACGCCGGGATCATGCGAAACGGAAATAATCAATCCCGAATTGAATATCAGATTTGCATGGTTTGGGCGGGGGTGTGCTGCGCATACGCTGTGGGCTCAGGAACGATCGGGCGCGCGGGCGCCAGCGAAGCCGGCGCCGCGTGTTCCGGATCGCCTGCTTCACGAGAAACCGCGCCGCGTGGCGATCGATTGCCGCTATTGCCGCCTGTCCTTGTTACTTTGCGTATTGCCCAGGGAATCCGTCTCGATGTCCGCCAGCCTTGCCGCTTCCTCGCCGTCGGCGCAGCCGCGTTCGCTGCGTCTCCTGCCCACCGACGATGCCGACGCCGACGGCGCCCGCATTGCCGCGCTGCTCGACCGCCTCGCGCCGGAACTGGCCGCCGATGCGGCCCGCAACGACGCTGACGGCCGCTTTCCTCACGAGAACTTCGCGCGGCTGCATCGTGCGGGGCTGATCGCGCAGGTCGTGCCGCGCGAGCATGGCGGCGCCGGTGCGACGCTTGCGCAGGCGAGCCGGATCGTGGCCGCCGTCGCGCGGGCCGATCCGGCGACCGCGCTGGTGCTGACGATGACGTACCTGCAGCATCGCGCGCTCGGCCGTGCCGACAACCGCTGGCCGGCGCAGGTCCGGCGGGCGGTGTTCGACAGCGCGGTCACCCAAGGCGCGCTGATCAACGCGCTGCGCGTCGAGCCCGCGCTCGGTTCGCCGTCACGGGGCGGGCTGCCGGAAACCCTTGCACGGCGCGACGGTGACGGCTGGCGATTGTCCGGCCACAAGCTGTACAGCACCGGGATTCCGGCGCTGCGCTGGCTGGCCGTGTGGGCGCGCACCGATGAGCCGGCGCCGCGGGTCGGCGTGTTTCTCGTGCCGCGCGACCGCGATGCGGACGGCGATCGCATCCGCGTGATCGAAAGCTGGAATCACCTCGGCCTGCGTGCGTCAGGCAGCCATGAGGTCGTGTTCGACGACGTGCGGCTGCCGGCCGATCACGCGGTCGACGTCCGCGCGCCGGACGCATGGGCGGTGTCGGCGGCGACCCATGCGGATGCCGATGCGCAGGCCGACCAGCAGGCGTGGATGGTCGCGCTGCTCGGCAGCCTGTACGACGCGGTGGCGCGTGCGTCGCGCGACTGGCTGGTCGGGTTCGCAACGACGCGTGCGCCGAGCGGGCTGGGTGCGCCGCTTGCGACGCTGCCGCGCGTGCAGGAAGCGGTCGGCGAAATCGAGGGCTGGCTGCATGCGAACCGTGTGCTGCTCGACGATCACATCGCGCGCACCGACGCGGGCCATGCACCGACGGTCACGACGAGCGGCCTCGTCAAGCGGACCGTGACCGAGCACGCGATCCGCGTGGTCGAGCAGGCGTTGAAGCTGTCGGGCAATCACGGGCTGAGTCGCGTCAATCCGCTCGAACGCCACTATCGCGACGTGCTGTGCAGCCGCGTGCATACGCCGCAGGACGATGCGATCGCGGTGGCGGCGGGGCGTGCGGTACTGGAAGCGGCGAGCCGGAGTGAGACGGAGCGCGCAACGAAGGGCGAGACGGAGACGAGCGGGGCGTCGGTCGACGAGACCGAACGCGGCCGCGGCGATGCGTGACGGGAGCAGGGCGGGCGCGGCCGCCAATCGGGCGGCGGGATGCCGGCGCCGCCCGATGGTCCGGTCAAGCGGCCTTGCCGTGAGCCTGCTCGGGCAACGCGAACGCCGTGCGCGCATGCGCGGCAACGGCGGCGAGCGGCGCGTCGAAACGGGCCGCATCGTGCCGGCGCAGCAGCCACAGATCGATCTGCGGTTTGAAATCGGCGAGCGGCACGATGTCGAGCGCATCGCGCAGCGGACTGCCTTCGACGAGCGGCAGCGGCATCAGCCCGATGCCGAAGCCGTTCGCGACGCTCTGCAGCTGCAGGTCGCGGCCGTAGGTGTCGAGCGTGACCGGCATCGGCAGGCCCTGCGCGTCGAGCGCGCGCCGCAAGCCCGCGCGAAAACCGCAGCCGTCCGGATTGAGCACCCAGCCATGCGCGTGGCAATCGGCGAGCCGGTAGCTGCGGCGCGGCCAGTCACCCTTGCGGCCGACCGCGACGAGCCGCGTGGCCAGCAGCCGTTCGCCTTCGACCTGCGCCGGCAGCACCATTTCGCGTGCGAGGAACACGAGCGCCGCATCGAGTTCGCGGCGGGCGACGCGCTCGACGAGCCTGCCGCCCCACGCGGTCGTGACCTGCGTCGCGAGCGCGGGCCACTGCGCGGCGAGTTCGGCGATCAGCGCGGGCAGCATCAGCTCGCCGAGGCCCTGCGTGAGCCCGATCCGGAACTCGCCGGCAGGCGGCTGCTCGCCGGCCGTCAGCTCGCGCAGCGCATCGACTTCGCGCAGGATCGCGCGGCACTGCTCGAACACCCGCCGGCCGATGTCGGTGGGGCGCGGCGGCTTGGTGTTGCGATCGAGCAGGGTCACGCCGAGCGCTTCCTCGAGATTCTGGACGCGCCGCGTGATCGCGGGCTGCGTCATCCCGAGCTCGGCCGCGGCCTGGCTCAGGGTCTGGCAGCGGACGACTGCTGCAAAAGCGTCGATATCGCTAATTTTCATGTTTGTTCTGCATGGTCTTTCGGGTGCATCATGACGATCCATCATATTCGGCATCATATTCGAGGAGTCAGCCGATGAGTACGCTTTCGTTGCATCAGACGCCGCTGCGGCCGTTCGTCGATGGCCTGGACGCATTGCTCGCGTCCGGCGCGAACGAGGCGCGCATCCTCGACGAGGGCGGCGCGCTGCTCGCCGCGCTCGTCGAGCACGACGACTGGTTGCCCGACGCGTTCGCGCAGCCCGACCCCGCGCGCTATCGGCAGTACCTGCTGCATCTCGACCCGGACGAGCGGTTCTCGGTCGTCAGCTTCGTGTGGGGGCCGGGCCAGACGACGCCGATCCACAACCACACGGTGTGGGGGCTGATCGGGATGCTGCGCGGCGGCGAGCTCTCGCAGCCGTACCGGTTCGACGCAGCGGGCAAGCCGGTGCCGGCGGGCGACGCCGTGCGGCTGCAGCCCGGCGAAATCGAGGCCGTGTCGCCGCGCATCGGCGACGTTCATCGCGTGACCAACGCGTTCGACGATCAGGTATCGATCAGCATCCACGTGTACGGCGCGAACATCGGCAAGGTGGAGCGCGCGGTGTTCCTCGACGACGGTACCGTGAAGCCGTTCGTGTCGGGTTATTCGAATGCCTGATGCCTGATGCAACGCCCGCAGGCGTGGCCGGTTCCCGGCACGCGCCTGCAGGCTCACGATTCATCCGTTCCGCTTTCTTCACCGACTTCAACGCATTCAATCAACACAGAGACACCGTGACGCAATCCGCCGACTCCACTTCCCGCTTTCCCGTCGCTTCGTACCAGGACGTGCGCGCCCGCCTGCTTGCCCGCGACGAGATCGCGCTGATCGACGTACGCGAGGAAGATCCGTACGCGCAAGGCCACCCGCTGTGGGCAGCCAACTTTCCGCTGTCGAAACTCGAACTCGACGCGTGGACGCGGATTCCGCGCCGCGACACGCCGATCGTCGTGTTCGGCGAAGCGGGCGGCGAGGATCTCGCGCCGCGCGCGGCCGCCACGCTCGCGCAGCTCGGCTACACCGATGTGAGGCTGCTCGACGGCGGCCTGGCGGGCTGGCTCGCCGCGGGCGGCGAACTGTTCATCGACGTGAACGTGCCGAGCAAGTCGTTCGGCGAATGGGTCGAGGCCGAGCGGCATACGCCGTCGCTGTCCGCGCAGGAAGTGCAGGCGCTGATCGATGCGAAGGCCGATGTCGTGATCGTCGACGCGCGCCGTTTCGACGAATACCAGACGATGAACATCCCGACGTCGACGAGCGTGCCGGGCGCGGAGCTCGTGCTGCGCGTCCGCGCGCTCGCGCCGAACCCGGCGACGCAGGTGATCGTCAACTGCGCGGGCCGCACGCGCAGCATCATCGGCACGCAGTCGCTCGTCAACGCGGGGCTGCCGAATCCGGTTGCCGCGCTGCGCAACGGCACGATCGGCTGGACGCTCGCGGGCCAGACGCTCGAACGCGGCGCCGCGCGGCGCTTTCCGGACGACATCGACGCGACGCAGCGCGCCGACGCACGCCGGACGGCGCGCGCGGTGGCCGAGCGCGCGGGCGTGCCGCGCATCGCGCTCGCGGACGTCGCGGCGCTCGACGAGCCGGGCCGCACGTTGTACCGCTTCGACGTGCGCACGCCGGAGGAGTACGAAGCCGGCCACCTGCCGGGCTTCCTGAGCACGCCGGGCGGCCAGCTGGTGCAGGAGACCGATCATCACGCGGCCGTGCGCGGCGCGCGGATCGTGCTCGCCGACGATGACGGCGTGCGCGCCGACATGACCGCGTCGTGGCTCGCGCAGATGGGCTGGGACGTGCGGGTGGTCGAACCGGAGGACGGTGCGGCGAAGTTCAGCGAGCGGGGCCAGCCGCCGCGCGACGTGCCGGCGACCCCGAGCGTGACGGACATCTCGCCCGCGACGCTCGCAGGCTGGCTGAAGGAGGCCGCGCCGGACGAGCTGGCGATCGTCGACGTGACGGCCAGCGCGAACTACGTGAAGCGGCATATCCCGGGTGCGTGGTTCGCCGTGCGTGCGCAACTGCGTGATGTGCTCGCGGCGATTCCGCCCGCGAAGCGTTACGTGTTCACGTGCGGGTCGAGCCTGCTGGCGCGGTTCGCGGCGGACGACGCCCGTGCGCTGCTGCCGGCTTCGGCGGACATCTCGGTGCTCACCGGCGGCACGGCCGCATGGATCGACGCGGGACTGCCGCTCGAAAGCGGCGAGACGCATCTGGCCTCACCGCGCGTCGACCGCTACCGCCGCCCGTACGAAGGCACCGACAACGCGGCGGCCGCGATGCAGGCGTATCTCGACTGGGAGTACGGACTGGTCGATCAGTTGAAGCGGGACGGCACGCATCACTTCAACGTGATCTGACCGATACGGTGCAACCGGGCGCGTCGCGTCGTGCGTCGCGCCCGGTCAGCGCGCCTGTCAGCGCTTGAACGTATCGACGGCCGTGCGGCCGACGGCCGGATCGTCGGTGAAGAAGCCGTCGATGCCCGCGCGCAGGTACGCGTGGATCTCGCGCACCGAGCCGGCCGTGTTGCGCGTGGCCGGCGTGCCGCCATCCTTCAGCGACGCGGGCAGGAAGTTGTTTTCCGGGCGGAACGTGTACGGATGCACGACGAGGCCGGCTTCGTGCGCATAGCGCACGTACGGCGTCGGCTGCTGCAGCGTGCCGTCCGCGGCGACCGCGATGATCGACGTCTTGTACGGGCCGACGCCGTTCGCATAGGTCGCGATCTCGCGCATGCCGTCGCGCGTCGACAGGTCGCCGTAGGTGCGCTTGTCGTTCGCCTTCACGAAGTCGTACGGGCGCTGGTCGGCTTCGTCCATCAGCTGCACGAGCTTCCAGTTCGGCTGGCTCGACTTGATCCGGTTGCGGATCGTCTTCAGGTTCGCGACCTCGAACGACTGGATGTAGACGGTCGCCGTGCGCGCCGTGTAAGCGTCCTTCAGCAGCGCATCGACGAGACGGTCTTCGAGCGGCAGGCCGATCGACTGGAAGTAGGTCGGATGCTTGGTTTCCGGATACAGGTGGATCGTGCGGCCGGTCTGCGTGGACATCTGCTTCGCGAGCGCGACGATCTCGTCGAACGTCGGAATCTCGAACTGGTCGTTGTACGCGGTGTTCGCGGGGCGCACCTGCGGAATGCGCTCGCGGGCGCGCAGCGTCTTCAGCTCGGCGAGCGTGAAATCCTCGGTGAACCAGCCTGTCAGCTCCGCGCCGTCGATCGTCTTGGTCGCCTTGCGGCTCGCGAACTGCGGCAGCGTCGACACGTTCGTCGTGCCCGAGATCTCGTTCTCGTGACGCGCGACGAGCACGCCGTCGCGGGTCGACACGAGGTCGGGCTCGATCACGTCCGCGCCGTCCTCGACCGCCTTGCGATACGACGCGAGCGTGTGCTCGGGGCGCAGCGCGCTCGCGCCGCGATGGCCGACCACCTGGACCTTCGCGGAAATGGGCTGGGTGGGATCGGACGCGACGTCGTCGCCGCCGCACGCGGCGAGCAGGAACGCGGCGGCACAGGCGAACGGAACGTAGCGCAGGGAGGTCGGGCGCTTGAAGAGCATGTCGATGAACCTTCGAAACGAGAGTCGGAAAGGGGCGATCGATCCGGCGGCGCGGCTGTCGTGGCGTGTCGCACGGAGTCGAATGGGACGCGATCGTCGCATCGAATAATTACATATGTATTACTCTCGCCTTTCCGTTCTCTATTTTTAGGGCGCAATGGCTGCGGCAGGGCGGTTGAATGCGGCCTGACGGAGCGCGCCTTCCAGCCGTCTCGGGCAGGCCGGCCGCCGGATGCACTAAACTTGCGGGAATTTTGCATCGTCGCGCCGGGGCCAGACGCCCGTCTGGCGCGACGATGCGGCGACTCGCGGGCCGGCGCGGGCGCCCGGCGCCCGTGTGCGTCCGGGGCCCGCGCCGGCCGATTTTTCCCGACCCATGACGACTCGAACCGATTCCGCTTTCCTGCTCGGCGACCTGCTGAAGAACGTTTCCCGCTCCTTCTACCTGACGCTGCGCGTGCTGCCCGACGGCATGCGCGACCCGGTCGGCCTCGCGTACCTGCTCGCGCGCGCGGCCGACACGATCGCCGACACGGCGCTCGTCGCACCGGATCGCCGGGCGGCGTTGCTGACCGACCTGCGCGACGAGGTCGAGCGGCTCGGCGACGGCGTTGCGCTGTCGCGGGTGCTCGAGGACGTGACGCGGATGCAGGCCGATTCGCACGAGCACGTGCTGCTCGGCTCGATGGAGCCGATGCTCGCGCTGCTGCGCACGCAGCCGGAAGCCGACCGCGCGTCGATCCGCAAGGTCGTCGCGACGCTGACGGCGGGGATGGTGTTCGACCTGCGCACATTTCCCGACGAGCAGTCGGGGCGCGTCGTGTCGTTGCCGACGCGCGGCGAGCTCGACCGCTACACGTATCTCGTGGCCGGCTGCGTGGGCGAGTTCTGGACCGACATGACGGGCATGCACACGCCGGCCGCGCGCGGCTGGAACCTGCCGGACATGTGCGAGAAGGGCATCCGTTTCGGCAAGGCGCTGCAGATGACCAACATCCTGCGCGACTGCGGGAAGGACCTGCGCATCGGCCGCTGCTATCTGCCGGACGACGTGCTGGGCGCGCATGGGCTCGGTGTTGCCGACCTGATGGCGCCCGATGCGTCGGCGCGCGCGCGCGGCGTGCTCGTCGACCTGCTGCGCGTGACGCTCGACCAGTATCGCGACGCGGGCCTGTATACGCTTGCGATCCCGCGCCGCTTCGTGCGGCTGCGGCTCGCGTGCCTGTGGCCGATCATGATCGGCCTCGAAACGCTCGAGCTGCTGGCCGGCCATGCGGCGTGGCTCGATCCGGCGAAGCCGGCCAAGGTGCCGAGAAAGCGCGTCTACCGGATCATGGCGTCGTCGCTCGCGCTGGTCGGTTCGAACGCCGCGATTCGCGCGCGCCTGACCGCGCTCGCCGATGCCGTGAACGCGCATCTCGTGCAGCCGGCCACGCGCTGACTCGCACCGAACGATGCCGGCGCGACAGGTGCCGGCATCGCCCCTCGGCCCGCGTTCGCCGGGCCATCATCGTCCGCCCCTTCACGCGTCGACTAAAAACGTTTTCATTATTTCGTGTCGCGAAACGTGGGTGTCATGAACGTCAGCGATCCTTCGCGGCGGCGTGAGTCGTGGCATCAGCTACGGTTGCGTTTTTGTAAGACGATATTTCGCCGAAGGCATCTGACGACATCCGACGGACGCGTTGCACCCGTAAAAATGTAAAGCTAGGGTTTTCACCGGGAAATGCCGGAAAGGCCCACCGCGTAAGCGTTTTCAGGTGTTATGTAACCGCTTGGTGAACCCGTGCGTTGCGTCGATCATACGACGACCGACTGCGCGTGTTGGGAAATATTCGGTAATCCGTCAGAATCGCGTCGGCATGTACTCGCACATGTGTCAGTCACAAAACCACACCAGAAAAGAAATCATTCTTTGAGGACGGAGAATCAATGAAAAAGCGCGTCGCTTTCGCCATGACGGCAGTTGGCCTTGCAGCCGCTACCGCCGCCCACGCTCAAAGCAGCGTGACCCTGTACGGTATCGTCGACAACGGTCTGGCTTGGCAGAACAACTCGTCGGCAGTCGGTGCTACCACGGGTGGTCACTCGAAGGTGCAAATGTCCACCGGCGTGTGGGCAGGCAGCCGCTTCGGCCTGAAGGGCAGCGAAGATCTCGGCGGCGGCACGAAGGCGATTTTCCAGTTGGAAGCCGGCGTCAACACGGCTAATGGCTCGTCGCAGTGGACCAACGGCATCTTCACGCGTCAGGCGTGGGTTGGCCTGACCAACAGCACGTACGGTACGCTGACGGCTGGCCGCCAGTACACCGCGTACTACACGCTGCTGTCGCCGTACAGCCCGACGACCTGGCTGACCGGCTACTACGGCGCGCACCCGGGCGATATCGACTCGCTGGATACGAGCTACCGTGCGAACAACTCGCTCGTCTACATGTCGCCGAAGTTCTACGGCTTCACGGTCGGCGGTTCGTACTCGTTCGGCGGCGTCGCAGGCGCGACGAACCGTGGCTCGACGTGGAGCGCGGCGATCCAGTACCTGAACGGTCCGGCAGGCATCGCCGTCGGCTATCAGAAGGTCAACAACGCCACGCTCGGCGGCGGCGTGTGGGGCGCGAACTCGACGGTCCAGAACGGCCTGACGGCAACGGGCGACGGCAACCAGCCGGCCGTTTCGTCGATCAACAACGGCTATGCCACGGCGCAATCGCAACAGCGTATCGCTGTGACGGCGGGCTACCAGTTCACGCCGGCATGGGACATTTCGGCATCGTACTCGAACGTCCAGTACACGCCGGGCACGGGTTCGGCGTTCCGCAACACGGCCATCTTCAACACGGCAGGCGCCGTGCTGCACTGGAAGGCAGCCGCTCAGTGGGACTTCGCAGCGGGCTACTCGTACACGGCAGCCACGCAATCGAACGGCATCACCAGCTCGGCCAAGTACCACCAGGTCACGCTGTCGCAGTACTACAGCCTGTCGAAGCGTACGGGCCTGTACGCAGTTGAGGCTTACCAGCACGCCAGCGGCAACACGCTCGGCAAGAGCGGCATCATCGCCGCAACGACGTCGATCGGCGACGGCGTGGGCGCAGGTTCGAAGCAGAACCAGATCGGCGTCGGCGTCGGCATGATCCACCGCTTCTGATGTCGCGCGGCGCGTGAGCGCCGCTTGTGGCATGCGGTTGATGAACCGGCCTTCGGGCCGGTTTTTTTATGCGCGGTACGTATTGCGCGTAGTCCGGTTCCGTTACCGGCCGGCACCGACCGGATGCGGAGGGCGACGAAAGCCGCGCCTGACAAGCGCATCGCTCACGCGGCGCCGGCCTGCAGACGGCAGCATCCGGCCCGTGCCAATGTCGTCCAGCCGATCACTCCGTCGCGCCATCCGTCCAGCTTCCCGCCAGCGCCTGAAACAGCGCCGCCGTATCTGCTAGCCGGTCGGCCTGCGCGCGCGTACGATCGAGCGCCGTCTGCAACGTCTGCCGCTGCGCGTCGAGCAGGTCGAACGTGCTGATCCCGCCCGCCGCGTAACGGTCGCCGGCAATCCGGTTGCTGGCCGCCGCTTCCTCGGCGGCGGTGTCTCTCGCCTGCAATGCTGCCGCATCGTGCTCGACGGCACGCATTGCATCGGCCACCTGCTGCAGCGCCTCGAGCACGGTTTCCCGGTAGCTCGCGAACGCTGCGTCGTATGCCGCTTCGGCCGCACGTTTCTTCGCGCGCAGTTCACCGCCGTGAAAGAGCGGTTGCGTCAGCCCGAGGCCGACATTCCACACATTGAGCCCGCTCACGAGATCCGCGATGCGCGTGCGCTCCGAGCCGATTCCCGCCGAAATCGAAAAGCGCGGATACAGGTTCGCGGTGGCCACGCCGACGTTCGCGCTGGCCTGGTGCAGCACGGCTTCGGCGGCGCGGATGTCGGGGCGTTCGCGTGCGAGCGTCGACGGCAGCGCGACGGGCAGCGTGCGCGGCAACACGAGCGTATCGAGTGTGAGGTCGGGCAGCACGGCTTCGGACGGCGGCACGCCGAGCAGGATCGCGAGCCGGTGGCCGGCTTGTGCGAGGCGGGCCTCGAGCGGCGGCAGCGACGCCCGCGTCTGCGCGAGCAGCGCGCGTTGCGCATGCACGTCGGCCTGCGAAACGCCGCCCGCGGCGAAACGCGCTTCGACGATGCGCAACTGCCGCGCCTGCGCATCGATCAGTTGCCGCGTGAGCGCGACCTGCCGCGCGAGCGACGCGTGCAGGATCGCGGTCGCGACGACGTTGCCCGCGAGCGTCAGGCGCGCGGCGTCGAGCGTGTACGCCTGGTAGTCGACCTGTGCGCGCAACGCTTCGAGCGCGCGCCGGTTGCCGCCGAACACGTCGAGCACATACGACACGCTCACCGACGCGTCGTACAGCGTGAACGGCCCGGGGCTGGGCACGTTGGCGGGCAGGCCGAACGCGGTCGTGTCGACCTGCTCGCGCGTGGCGGACAGGCCCGCATCGATTTTCGGCAGCATCGTTGCGCCGGCTTCGGCCGCATGGTTCTGCCGCGCTTCGTCGAGTCGCGCACGGGCCTCGGCAAGCGTCGGGTTGTTGTGCCACGCGGTATCGACGAGCCGGTTCAGCGGTTCGGAGCCGAACTGCGTCCACCAGTGCTGCGGAGTATGCGTGGTCGATGCGAACGTCTGCGCATCGCCGGTCGGTCCGGCGGTGGAGGCCGTCGTCGCGGGCGGCTCGCCGCGCGTGTAGCGCTGCGTGGCGGGCGCATCCGGCGCGTGGAAATCCGGCCCGACCGCGCATCCGGCAGCGAGCAGCGCAACGGCGATCAGCATGCAACCGCGGGCGGCGTGGAAGGGGCGACGCGAAGCCGGTTTCATCGTGCGGCACCTAGTCGAGCGTACGCCGGTAGAACCGCAGCGCGACGCCCATCACGACGACGGTGAACAGCGCGACCGGCCACACGGACGGCCACAGGTCGCTCCAGCCGTTGCCTTTCAGCAGGATGCCGCGCACGAGGCGGTTGAAGTAGGTGAGCGGCAGCAGGTTGCCGATGAACTGCGCCCACTTCGGCATCCCGGCGAACGGGAACATGAAGCCCGACAGCAGGATGTTCGGCAGGAAATAGAACACCGCGAGCTGCATCGACTGCAACTGGTTTTGCGCGAGCGACGACAGCGTGATGCCGACCGTCAGGTTCGCGGCGATGAACAGCAGCGCGGACAGGTAGATGGCGAACACGCCGCCGACGAACGGCACCTCGAACACGAAGCGGGCAGCCGCGAGAATGATCGACACCTGGATCAGCCCGATCAGCACGTACGGGACGATCTTGCCCGTCATGACCTCGAGCGGCCGCACGGGCGTCGCGAGAAGATTCTCCATCGTGCCGCGCTCGCGTTCGCGGGTGATCGCGAGGCCCGTCATCATCACCATCGTCATCGTCAGGATCACGCCCATCAGGCCCGGCACGACGTTGTACTGGGTGATGCCCTCGGGGTTGTACAGCCGGTGCAGCACGACGTCGAACGCGGCCGGGCGGCCGTTCAGGTGGGCGAGCGGGCCGGTCAGGTCCTTGTCCGCGACCGGCTGCACGAGGCCGGACAGCGCGCCGATCGCCGACGCGGTCGCGACGGGATCGGTGGCGTCCGCCTCGACGAGCAGCGACGGCCGCTCGCCGCGCAGCAGCCGGCGCGAGAAGTCGGCCGGCACGTTCAAGACGAACAGCACGTCGCCGCGTGCGAGCGCGCGGCGGCCGGCCGCTTCGTCGGGCAGCGTCTCGACGACGTCGAAGTACGCGGAATTGCGCATCGCGGCGACGAAGCTGCGCGCGAACGGGCTCGCATCGGCGACGATCACCGCAGTGGGCAGGTGTTTCGGATCGGTGTTGATCGCGAAGCCGAACAGCGCGAGCTGGATGATCGGCACGCCGACGATCATCGCGAACGTCACGCGGTCGCGCCGCAGCTGCAGGAATTCCTTCAGCACGATGCTCCACCAGCGGGCGACCGAGAACGCGTCGCGCAGGCGCGCCCACGCGTTCATGACGATGCTCCGCGGGGCGGCCCGGAGGCACGGCCCATCATGTAGATGAAGACATCCTCGAGCCCTGTGTCGATCGGCGCGACCTGCAGCGCGGCAGGCCCGTCGGCTTGCGCCGCGACCTGCGCGAGCGTCGCGTCGAGCTGCGCGCGATCGCGGCCGCTCACGTGCAGCGCCGAGCCGAACACGACCGTCTGGTCGACGCCCGGCATCGTGCGCAGGCGCGCGGACAGTTCGCTCAGATGCGCACCGGTGATCGCGCGGGTCGCGAGCCCTTGAGACGCGACGATCTCCGCCGACGTGCCCTGCGCGAGCAGCTCGCCGTACGCGATGTACGCAAGCTTGTGGCAGCGCTCGGCCTCGTCCATGTAGTGCGTGCTGACGAGCACCGAGATCCCTTGCGCGGCCAGCCGATGCAGTTCTTCCCAGAAGTCGCGGCGCGCGGCCGGATCGACGCCGGCCGTCGGCTCGTCGAGCAGCAATAGCGCCGGCTCGTGCAGCATGCAGGCGGCCAGCGCGAGGCGCTGCTTCCAGCCGCCCGACAGCGCGCCCGTGAGCTGGTCCGCGCGGCTCGCGAGGCCGAGCCCGTCGAGTGCGCGCGCGACGGCCGCCTTGCGGTCGGGCATCCCGTACACGCGCGCGACGAAATCGAGGTTCTCGCGGATCGACAGGTCTTCCCAGTACGAGAAGCGCTGCGTCATGTAGCCGACGCGCCGCTTGATCTGCGCGCTGTCGCGCACGATGTCGTAGCCGAGGCAGGTGCCGCTGCCCGAGTCGGGCGTGAGCAGCCCGCACATCATCCGGATCGACGTGGTCTTGCCGCTGCCGTTCGGCCCGAGAAAGCCGAAGATCTCGCCGCGCGCAACGCGCAGCGACACGTCCTTCACGACGTGCTTGTCGCCGAAATGCTTGTTCAGGCGATCGACGTCGATCGCGTACGGTGCCGGCGGCGCGTTCACGGCACCCTCACGGCGACGGGCTGGCCCGGATGGAGCTTCGCCGCGTCGGCGACGGCCGGGCGCGCCTCGATCATGAACACGAGCTTGGTCCGGCTTTCGTTGCTGTAGATCACGGGCGGCGTGTATTCGGCCTCGCTCGAGACATAGGTGACGCGCGCGGTCACGTCGGCCGCACAGCCGTCGCAGTGGATCGCGACCGTGCGCCCCGGCGCGAGCGATGCGATGGCGGCCTCCGGCACGAAGAAGCGCACCTTCAGGTTTTGCGGCGGCAGCATCTGCACGACCGGATTGCCGGCCTGCACCCATTCGCCGACGCGGTACAGCGTGTCGTACACGCGCCCGGCCGCGGGTGCGGCGACGCGCTTCTGATCGAGCTTCCATTGCGCCTCGGCGACTGCCGCCTGAGCGGCGTCGACCTGCGCGGCCTGCGCGGCGACCTGCTGCGCGCGTCCCGGCAGACGCGCGACGTCGACCTGTTTCTGAAGTTCGTGCATCTGCGCGGCGGTCGTTTGCGCGGACGTGCGCGAATCGTCGAGCTGTTGTTTCGACAGGCCGCCAGCCGCGTACTGGCTTTCGTCGCGCACGAGCTGAGCGGCGGCCCGGGCGGCTTGTGCGGTGGACTGCGCGAGCTGCGCCTGCGTGACCGCGATTTCCGGCGGGCGCTTGCCCGTCTGCAGATCGGCAAGCTGCGCGCGGGCGGCCGCGAGCTGGTGCTGCGCCTGCAGCAGCGCGGCCGTTTCGCTGACGGCTTCGAGCGAGAAGGCCGGCGCGCCGGCAGCGAGGGCCTGGCCGCGCGCGACCGACAACTGCGTGAGCGTGCCCGATTGCGACGACGACAGGTACACGAACTCGCCTTCGACGTAGCCCTGGTAGGTCGTGCCGTTGCTCGCTTGCCGTCCGCAACCGGCGAGCAGCGCGACGGCGGCGGCCAGCGCGAGCGGCAACGCGCGGGCCGGGTTCACGACCGCCTCCGTCGCGAGCGGACCGGCGCGCGAGGCGGAGCGGCCGGCGGCTGCAGGCCCGAACCGAGCAGTGCGCGGACATGGCGATGCAGCACGTCGCGGTCGATCGGCGGCAGGCCGCGCGCGCTTTGCCACAGTTTCGCGGTCGCGAGCGGCAGCATCACCAGCGCGATGATCGAATGGAACAGGAACGCGGGTTCGAGCGCGGGGTTCAGCGTGCCGGCCTGTTGCGCGCCGCGGATGCGTTCGGCGAAGCGCCCGATATGTTCGAGCGGAATGCGCCGGACCATCCGCTCGCGCAGCAGCCCGCCCTCATGGATGATCTCGCGCAACCAGATCGACGGTAGCCACGGCATGCGGTGCGTGACGTCGAAGAAGCGGTCGACGAGTTCGGCGACGAGCGCGAACGGGTCGTTTTCGACCTGCGGCTCGGTCGGTCGCCACACGAACGCGATGACCTGCACGAGCCGCTCCTCGACGATCGCGTCGAGCAGTTGCTCGCGATTCGTGAAGTAGTAGTGGACCATCGCCGACGTGACGCCGGCGGCGGCGGCGATCTGCGCGACCGTCGTCGCGGCGATGCCGCGCTCGGCGAACAACTGCATCGCGACGTCGAGCATGTGGTCGCGCAGGTCGAAATCGTCGACCGACGGGCGGCGCCCGCGCGGCCTGGCGACGGTGGATTTCGCGTTCATGAAATCGACGCTAATTGATGAGTTAGTTAATTTCAAGGAAGGGTTTTCGCCGGAGTTGATCGCGATCAGGCGAGCGTCGAATGCGGACGCGGGCGGGCGAGGCGGGGACGTGACGCGGCGCGGTGCGGCAAACCGGTGGCGGAGTGTAGGGAGCAGCTAATGGAGAAGCGGCGAGCGTGGCGGGGCCACGGCACGGAACCGGCAGGGAGCCCGCTCGTGAAGCGAGGGCGCGTGCCTGGACGATGGCACGCCCCCCCCGTAAAGCGGTTACTGATCGATCGGCGACGTCAGCGGCACGTGTTCGCCGGTCAGCCCGAACACGACGAGCTGCGCTGGCTCGGTCGCGCTCGCGTTGCGCGACACCTGGTGGCGTGAGCCGGGCGCCTCGTACCAGCCCTCACCGGCGCGGTAGCGGTGCAGCGGGCCGCCGTTCACCTGCGACAGCACTTCGCCTTTCGACACGACCGCGAACACCGAGCCGAGGTGCTGGTGGGCGTCGGAGGCCTGGCCGGGCGCATAGTCGACGGTCGCGACGACCGCGAGCTTGCCGGGCGCTTCGGGCACGGCCTGCTGCATGATCGTGTGCACGTTGTCGCGGGCATCGTGCGCCCGGGCAGCGGCCGGCAGGAGCGCGACGCCGGCCGCGAGCGATGCGCACAGGGCGGCGCGACGGAGCGTAGCGTCCATCATCGTCGGCTCCTTACTCGGGCATCTTGCGGAACGCGATCGCGAAGCGGTTCCACGAGTTGATCGTCGCGATCAGCATCGACAGGTCGAACAGCTCCTCATCGGTGAAGTGCGGCTTCACGGCTTCCCAGACGGCGTCGGGCACGTGGTTGCTGGCGACCAGCGTCAGCGCCTCGGTCCATTCCAGCGCCGCGCGTTCGCGCTCGGTGAAGAACGGCGTCTCGCGCCACGTGACGACGGTGGCCAGGCGGCGATCCGTTTCGCCGCCCTTGCGCGCGTCGGTCGTGTGCATGTCGACGCAGAACGCGCAGCCGTTGATCTGCGACGCGCGCAGCCGGACGAGTTCGGCGAGCGGCTTCTCGATCGAGCTCTTCGCGAGGAATTCCTCGGCGTTGCGCATCACCTTGATCGCATTCGGGCTGGCGGCGTAGAAGTTCAGGCGGGGTTGCATGGCAGGTCCTTTTTCGGTTGGAGCGCGCGGTGGCGCGACAGGACCCACTTTAAGACGCACACTGGCCTGCTTGAATGGCCAATTTCCGGAAAATTCAGGTAACCAGTGGCGAGCTGCCCATGGCGTCCGAATCCAGCAGGCCGGCCAGCGTCGCGAGCGCCGTGTCGATGCGCAGCGTGTCGATCCCGCCATAGCCGAACAGCAGCCCCGCACGGACCGGCACGCCGACGTGGAACGCCGAGATGCCGTACAGGCCGATGTCCTGCGCGCGGGCCGCGCGGACCAGCGCCGCTTCGTCGAGCCCCGGCTTCAGGTAGGCCGCGAGGTGGATGCCGGCGGTCGGCACGATCGCGTCGAACCACGGCGCGAGTTCGCCGCGCAGATGCGCGATCAGCATCTTGCGGCGTGCATCGTAGTGCTTCTGCGCGCGCTTCAGGTGCCGCGCGAAATCGCCTTCGAGCATGAAACGCGCAAGCGCCGCCTGCGTCAGCGTGCAGGTGTGCCAGTCGACGATCTGCTTCGCCTTGGTCAGCGCGCCGCGCAGCGCGCGCGGCGGAATCGCGTAGCCGATCCGCAGTTCCGGAAAGATCGTCTTCGAAAACGTGCCGACATACGCGACGAGCCCCGTGCGGTCGAGGCTCTTCAGCGATTCCACCGGCCGGCCCTCGAAGCGGAACTCGCCGTCGTAGTCGTCCTCGATGATCACCGCGCGGCGGCGCTGCGCCCATTCGAGCAGCGTGACGCGCCGGTCCAGCGTCATCGGCATCCCGAGCGGGAACTGATGCGACGGCGTCACGTAGACGAGGCGCGCGTCGTCGGGCAGCCGCTCCGTCACCAGCCCTTGCGCGTCGACCGGCACGCCGATCACCGTCGCGCCGAGCGACGCGAACGCGGCGCGCGCGGGCGGATAGCCGGGATCCTCGACCGCGACCACGTCGCCAGGCCGCACGACGACGCGGGCGATCAGGTCGAGCGCCTGTTGCGCGCCTTGCGTGACGAGCACGTCGTCCCAGCCGCTCGCGACCGCGCGGCTGAACGCGACGTAGCGCGCGATCGCGCCGCGCAACTGCGGATCGCCGGCCGGGTCGTGGTACCGGGCGGGGCCGCGCATCTGCTGGCGCAGCGCGTGATGCAGGCAGCGCCGCCACGCGTCGAACGGGAACAGCGCCTTGTCGGTCACGCCGCCGCGGAAGTCGAAGCCCGGCGCATCCTGCGGCGCGGGCATCGCGAGCGCGTCGGGCAACTCGTCCCACAGCGCGCGCGCATCGACCGCGTCGATGCGCGGCGTGTATTCGACGAGCGAGGGCGCCGACATGGCCGCCGCGTGCGGCACGCGCGCGAGGCCGTCGGCGACGAACGTGCCGTCGCCCGCGCGCGTCGTCAGGTAACCCTCGGCGACGAGACGCTCGAACGCGTCGAGCGTCGTCTTGCGCGATACGCCGAGCTGTTTCGCGAGGTCGCGCGTCGACGGCAGCCGCGCGCCGCCGGCGAGCCGCCCGTCGACGATCGCGGTGCGCAGTTGACGGAAGATCTGCCCCGTGAGGTCGTGACGGCCTTCGATACGGATCGCGATGTCCATCGCAGTGGTTACCTCGATTGCGTTCAATTCGTGCCGATCAGCATACCGGAAGTCGGCTGCGGCGTTGGCTTGGCGGCACGCCGGCACCGATCGCCAGGCCGCCAGGAATCGGAAAGGCGGGCGGAAGCGGCCGGACAGCCCAGTGACCGGCATCCGCTGCCCGTATCCTCCGATTGGACCCCGGCCCGCCGCTGCCTTACGATCCACGACAAACTCACACCGGAGCGTGCCCATGCTGTCCGAAGACGAACTTGCGCTGCTCGACGCGATCCGCGCCACCGGCAGCCTGTCGCGCGCGGCCGCGCGGCTCGGCAAGGCGCCGTCGACGGTGTCGCACGCGGCGCGCCAGCTCGAAACGCGCTTCGACGCACTGCTGTTCGACCGCCGCGGCTACCGGCTGCAGCTCACGCCGGCCGGCCAGTTGCTGACCGACGAAGCCGCGCGGCTGGCGCTGGACGTCGCACGGCTGACGCAGCGGGTGCGGCAGGTCGCGAGCGGCTGGGAGGACCGGCTGTGGATCGTCAGCGACGAGGTGCTGGAGTTCGACACGCTGCTGCCGGTCGTCCGCGCGTTCGATGCGCTCGACTCGGGCGTGTCGCTGCGTTTCACGCACGAAGTGCTCGGCGGGACCTGGGAAGCGCTGCGCGACGGGCGCGCGGACCTGGTGATCGGCGCGACCAACGAGCCGCCGGCGATTCCCGGTTTCAAGTGGTTCGAGCTGGGTGCGATGGAGTGGGTGTTCGCGGTGTCGCCGCGCCATCCGCTGGCCGCCGTGAGCGGCGCGCTGACGCGGGACGCGATCGGTGCGCACCGGGCCGTCGTCGTCGCCGATTCGTCGCGGCGCGCGGCCGGCCGCGCGTATGGCCTGCTCGGCGGGCAGGCCGTGCTGGCGGTGCCGTCGATGCGTGCGAAGATCCTCGCGCAGCGTGACGGGCTCGGCGTCGGCTGGGTGCCGCGCCGGCGTGTGGCGTCGCTGCTCGCGCGCGGCGAACTCGTGGAAAGGCAGACGGCCGATCCGCGCGAGCCGAACCTGCTGTATGTCGCATGGCACGGCGACCGGGACGGCCGCGCACTGCAATGGTGGCTCGAGCAATTGCGCGAGCCGCGGCTCGCGCAGCGCCTGCTCGACGGCATCGACGTGGCCGGCTGACGCAGCACGGAACAGGACAGGGCAAGCGAACCCGCCCGCCTAAACACGTTCGAAGATTTCGAACATGTTCGTCACGCCCGTCGTACGGCACGACCGGGCGCCGCGCGCATCCTGTGTTCACGGTCAACTCACCGGTTCACAGGAGAACATCATGCAACGCTTCGAAGGAAAGACGGTCCTCGTCACGGGTGGCAACAGCGGTATCGGCCTGGCGGCCGCCAAGGCATTCGCGGCAGAAGGCGCGCGCGTCATCATCACCGGGCGCGATGCGCAGACGCTCGAGGCCGCGCGGCAAACGCTCGGCGAAGGCGCGCTGGCGATCCGCAACGAGGCCGGCAGCGTCGCGTCGGCCCGTGCGCTGGCCGATGCAATCGCGTCGGCGGGGGCGCGTCTCGACGCCGTGTTCATCAACGCGGGCGTCGCGAAGCTCGCGCCGTTCGCCGACAGCGACGAGGCCATGTGGGATCTCGTGTTCAACACCAACGTGAAGGGCGCGTATTTCCAGATCCAGTCGCTGGTGCCGCTGCTGAACCGCGGCGCGTCGATCGTGATCAACGGCTCGATCAACGCGCACATCGGGATGCCCGGCTCGTCGGTGTATGCGGCGAGCAAGGCGGCCGTCAATTCGTTCGCGAAGACGCTGTCGACGGAGTTGCTGCCGCACGGCGTGCGCGTGAACGTCGTGAGCCCGGGGCCCGTGCAGACGCCGCTCTACGGCAAGCTCGGGCTCGACGCGGCCACGCTCGACGAAACGGCAGAGAAGATCAAGGGCCTCGTGCCGGTCGGCCGGTTCGGCACGCCGGACGAGATCGCGTCGACGGTGCTGCACCTCAGTGCGCCGGAATCCGCGTTCATCGTGGGCGCGGAGATCATCGCGTCGGGCGGGATGGGCTTGCTCTGATCGGTGGGGCTCACGCGGGGGCTGCAACCGACCGGCGTCATGCCGGACGGACAGCCCCCGTCTCATGCAGGACCAATGGCCGTCCGCCCATCGCATCTATCGCGCCGCACAGGCGCCATGCCCGTCACCACCGGCTTCGAGCTGCGTCACCGTGAGCCCGGAGAACGTCGCGCGGCCGTGTTCGGCGAACACGGCGACGCGGTCCGCATCGAGCGGCGGGAAGATCAGGTCGGTGAGCGCGACTCGGCCGCCGTTCGCGAACACTTCCACCGAACCGCGATCGACGACGATCTCGAGCCGCAACCGCCCATGCTCGAGCGGCAGGTCCACGATGTGTTCGCGGCTGAACGTGTCGGCGAAATTGGTTACGCCGGACATCGAACGGTCGAGCGTCAGCGTGCGCTTTGCCGTGTCGTACACGATCCGGGTGCCGACCGAGCCATCCGCCGAGCGCCGGACGATCAGGCCTGCCCGTGCCGCATGCTGCGGCGCGATCGTGACCGTGATGCGCTGGACGACGCCGCGCGTCGCGGCCGACAGCGCGCGCGTCGTGGAATCGACCGTGAGGTCGCCTTCATGCACGGCGGGCCTGCCGTCCGCCCAGGCATCGAACGCGGCGGCCGGTTCGACGACGAGCGTCGGTTCGCCGTCGATCGTTTTCAGCGACAGTTCGCGCGGCAGGGTCGTCGCGCCGCGCCACGGCGTGGTCGGCACTTTCGCCGCGTAATCCCAGTTGCTCATCCACGCGATCGCGACCGGCCGTGAGCCGGGCGCGCCCGAAAAGGTGCCGGCTGCGTAGAAATCCGCGCCATGATCGACCCAGCGGAATTGCGCGGGATCCGAGCCGGCGGGCGCAACGCGATCCGGCGTAAACGTGCGGCCGTCGAAGTCGCCGACGAAGTACATCGCGCCGGAGCCGCCGGCGATCGACCACGGATTGACGTTGACGATCATCACCCAACGGATGCGGGCGGGGTCGCCGTCGAGCGGAAGCGGCACCAGGTCGGGCATTTCCCACAGCGTGCCGTCGTGCGGCACGCCCGGCCGCGTGAAGTCGCTGAGGAAATTCCAGTGGATCAGGTCGTCCGAGCGATAGAGCTTCACGACGTGCGCGTCGGCAACGACCGTCGTCATCAGCCAGTAGCCGCCCGGCGCATACCACGACACTTTCGGATCGCGAAATTGCTTCGATTCCGGATCGAGCGTCAGCACCGGATTGTGTGCGTACGGCTGCCAGGTCGCGCCGTGATCGAGGCTGTACGCGAGCGATTGCGCCTGGACGCCCGGCGCGTGACCGGAGCCCGTCTTGTACACGCTCGTATAAAGCGCGACGAGCGGCGTGTGGCCCGGCGTGCCGAGCCCGGACGTATTGAGCGTGTCGGCGACGATCGAGCCCGAGAAGATTTCCTCCGTCGCGTTCGCGCGCATCGCGACCGGCTGCTCGCGCCAGTGGACGAGATCGGTGCTCGTCGCATGGCCCCACGACATGTTGCCCCAGTCGTTGCCGAGCGGATTGTATTGATAGAACAGGTGATAGCGGCCGTTGTCGTAGACGAGGCCGTTCGGGTCGTTCATCCAGTTGCGCTGCGGCGTGTAGTGGAGCGCGGGCCGCCATTGCGGTGTGCCCTGTTCAGCCGGTGCGTTGCAAGGCGCGGCAGCGACCTGGGTGCAGGCCACGCAGGCGAGCAGCAACCGGGTGATCCGGATGGAAAAGCGGAAAGACGTCGATATCATGCGGGGGGCCGTGCTTCGTCGTGCAAAGCGGGAAAGGAGGGCGCATGCCGCCTTCAACGGCGATGCGCACCATGGATGGAAGAAAAAAGAGGAGGCGCGCACGCGACACGCGCGATAGGCGCCTCCCTAACCCCGTGCCTCTACCAGCGTTCGTTATTGTTGGGTATCCCGATTTTTCACTGGCCGTTGCCGCCGTTGTGGCCGGCGCCGGTCGCGGGCAGGTTCGCCGGAATGTCGCCGTAGCCGCCGAGCCCGCCGCGTCCATAGGCGCGATCGACCGCCGTCGACGTTCCGTTGATGTTGACCTTCACCGTCGGCGCGAGCGTGCCGCCGCGGCGCGCGCCGATCGCATCGATGAACGACTCGACGAGCCCGCCCGGCATCACGTAGTGCGAATACGACTGGAATTCACGCGGGTTCTGGTTCGGATCCTGCGAGTACGGCGCGCCGGCCGGCGCGGAGAAGTCGGTCGGGTTGCCGAGCACGAGGCCGCTGCCGCCGTTCAGCGGCAGGAAGTCGCTGCGGATGCCGTTGCCCACGAAGCCGTACACGCCGTCCGGCCCGTCGACGCCGGCGGCCATCGTCGTGCGGTGGCTGATCGTGAACAGGTAGTACTTGCCGTCCTTCAGGTAGATCTGCGGGCGCTCGGTCTGGTCGTCGACGCAGTTCGCCGACAGGATCGGCGGCAGGAACTTCCACTCGGTCAATTGCGGGTTCGTCGCGACCGCCAGGCCGACATTGGCCTTTTGATACACTGCGCCCGAATTCATCACCGCGTTGAGATCTTCCTTGTACGGATCGTTCGGCGCGTAGCCGAGATCGGCTTCGTTGCAGGTGCGTGCGCCGCGCGGGCCGCCCGTGTTGCCCTCGAAGACCATGTAGGTCTTGCCGGGGTGCGCCGGATCGGTGAACACGAACGGGTCGCGGAACGAGAAGTAGGTGTTCTGCTGGCCGGACTGGTAGTAGTTGCCGTCCGGTTGCAGCAGCGCCTTGTGATCGTCGAAGCCGCTGAACCAGACGTGCGTGGCGTCGGCGTGGATATGGCCGTCGGTGCGCGTGATGATCGCCTGCGGCGGCGTGATGTCGGCGCCGCCGGGCGCCGAGCGGTTGAACGACGTCGCGGTGTAGTAGAGGCTGACGTTGTCGCCTTGCGTGAGGCGCGCGGAGCCTGACCATTCGGCGTTGTTGGTCATCGGCGCGGTGCCGAACACCTTGGCGCTGGCGCCGTCGGGGAACAGGTGGCCGCCCCAGGTCCAGCCGCCGTTCGCGGGGCGCTGCGACGCGGGGATGCCCGCGCGACGGTAGAAGAAGCCGATGCGCGCATGGACGTGACGGTCGTCGAACGTGTAGCCCGCATGCGGATCGGCGGTGAGCGAGAAGATCACCTCCCAGCCCTTGTAGCTGAGCTGGTTCGCGCGCAGGTCGGCCAGCGGCCACGTGTCCCACACCCACACGTTCGAATTGATCAGCGGGAAATCCTGCGGGATGTCAGGCATCGTCAGCGCCTGCGGCAGCGAGTTCTTGTCGGCGCCGGCGGTATGCGACTGCGCGACGATCTGGCGAATGTCCGCCCGCGTCCAGCGCATCGTGAAGTTGCCTTCGGGATCGTAGGCCTGTTGCGTATGGGGCGTGGGCATGGGCGCGCCCGTGCCGCCGGACTGCGCATGCGCGACGGACGCGAAGGCGGCGAGTGCGCCGCCAGCGAGGAACAAGCGTTGGGCCGCCGTCGGGCGGAAAAGGGAAAAGTATGTCATCTCGTCGTCGTTTCCTGAAAAGGTGAAAGTGAACGGCTGAGTGGGCATCGATGTCCAAACCGGTTTGGATGCTATTTCAAACCGGTTTGGACGTCAAAAGATAATTATTTGACGGTAATCACTACCGAGCGGAAATAATTGCCGCCAATCGGCATGCCGTGCGGCACATGGAATGCGAGGAACGACGGTGAAGGTGAATCTAAAGGCGCTATCGGACGCGCTCGGGCTGTCGCGGACGACGGTCAGCCGCGCGCTGAACGGTTACGACGACGTCAGCGAGGCCACGCGCGAGCGCGTGGCGCGGGCCGCCCGGGAAATGGGCTATGTGGCGGATCCGACCGCGCGCCGGCTCGCGACCGGGCGGGCGGACATGATCGGGATCGTCTACCCGTTCGGCGCGGGCGATCTCGGCGATCCGCGTTTCGGCGAGGTCGTCGCGGGCATCACCGAGCGGCTCGCGGAACGCAATCTCGATTTCATCATCGCGTCGGCGCGCCCGAACGCGGAACTGGACACCTATCGGCGCATCGTCGACGGCAAACTCGTCGACGGCCTGATCGTCGCACGCACGCTGGTCGACGATCCGCGCATCGCGTATCTGCAAGAGAGCGCGTTTCCGTACGTGGCCTACGGCCGGACGCAGGTGGCCGAGCCGTATGCGTGGTTCGACTTCGACAACGAGGCCGGCGCGCGGGACGCGGTGCGTCGGCTGACGGCGTTCGGGCATCGACGCATTGCGATGATCAGCGCGCCGCTGGCGCTGAATTTCGCCGCGCAGCGCCGTGCAGGCTATCTGTCGGCCCTGCGCGAAGCCGGTATCGAGCCGGATCCGGCGCTGCTGGTCGAGTGTCCGTTTACGCACGACGGCGGGCTGCAGGCGGCGCGGGCGCTGCTCGCGCGCGACGAGCGGCCGACGGCGCTGCTGGTCGACAACAATATCGCGGGCGGCGGCGCGTTTCGGGCGCTCGTGGACAGCGGGCTGCGCCTGGGCGAGGGCATGTCGCTGATCGTCTACGACGGCGTGCCGCCGGGCCTCGCGCATCCGCATCGCGTGACGGCGGTCGTGCAGCCGACCGGCCACGCGTCGGGGCGCGCGCTGGCGGAACTGATGCTGCGGCTGCTGGGCGACGGTGTTCGCGAGCAGCGGCTCGAAGCACCGGCGATCGAGGCGGGTGACACGGACGGTCCGTTGCGCGGCTAGCCGCCACGGCGCAGGTGAGGGGCGCGAGCGACGGCAGATGCCGGCGGTTCGCGCTCCACCGAAAAGGCCATGACGACGGCAGGGGCGATTGTTCGTTTACTAGACGACCGGTCTAATCCGGGGCTATCATCCGTTCCGATGAATGCGACGACGTCCGCGGCGCATGCAACGAAGACACGAAAATGCCATCCGGATGCCATTTCGCGCTGTGATGCTGATGATGCAGCGAGACGCCGTCGTTTTATTTCGAATTGTTCTAGACGACTGGTCTAATAGATGCGGGCCGCATTCGGATGCACGGGTCGCACGTTGACGCGTCACAGCTGACTAACCGACAGGCGTGCCGCGCCGACCGGGCGGATTTGCCGGTCGAGCGGCCCCGTTCCCGTCATCCATTTTCGAAGGAGTGTCCGATCATGAAGATTCTGGTTGTCCTGACCTCGCACGACACGCTCGGCGACACCGGCAAGAAGACCGGCTTCTGGCTCGAGGAACTGGCCGCGCCGTATTACACGTTCAAGGATGCGGGCGTCGAGCTGACGCTCGCGTCGCCGAAGGGCGGCCAGCCGCCGCTCGACCCGAAAAGCAGCGACCCGACGGCCCAGACCGACGCGACGCGCCGCTTCGACGCCGACGCGGCGGCCAAGGCCGAGCTGGCTTCGACGCGCAAGCTCGCCGACGTGTCCATCGACGACTACGACGCCGTGTTCTATCCGGGCGGCCACGGCCCGCTGTGGGATCTTGCCGAGGATCTGCATTCGATCGGCCTGATCGAGCGCGCGCTGGCGGCCGGCAAGCCGGTCGCGGCCGTGTGCCACGCGCCGGGCGTGCTGCGTCACGTGAAGAACCCGCAGACCGGCGAATCGGTCGTGCGCGGCAAGCGTGTGACGGGCTTCACCAACAGCGAGGAAGCGGCCGTCGAACTGACGGAAGTCGTGCCGTTCCTGGTCGAGGACATGCTGAAGACCAACGGCGCGGAGTTCGAGCGCAGCGCCGACTGGGCGCCGCATGTCGTCACCGACGGGCTGCTGATCACGGGGCAGAACCCCGCGTCGTCGGAGCCTGCCGCCGAGGCGCTGCTCGCGCAGCTCGGCCGCCGTTGAGCCAGGGGCGCCGGCCGGGCCGGCGCCATCCCGCATCCGTCGTCGGGTGCAAGCCGGCCCGTCGACGGCCCGAATCGTTCCGTCGTGCACGTTGCACGACGTGTTCCCAGTCGTTTTGCAGAACCAAGCAAAGGAGCCGTGGATGTCTGCCCTGTTCGAACCGTTCAAACTCAAGGATGTCACGCTGCGCAACCGCATCGCGGTGCCGCCGATGTGCCAGTACGTCGCCGAGGACGGCGTCGTCAACGACTGGCATCACGTGCATCTGGCCGGCATCGCGCGTGGCGGTGCGGGCCTCGTGATCGCCGAGGCGACGGCCGTGTCGCCGGAAGGGCGCATCACGCCGGGCTGCGCGGGGCTGTGGAACGATGCGCAGGCCGAAGCGTTCGCGCCGTCGGTCGCGGCGATCAAGGCGGCCGGTGCGGTGCCCGGCATCCAGATCGCGCACGCGGGCCGCAAGGCGAGCGCGAACCGTCCGTGGGAAGGCGACGACCATATCGCCGACGGCGATCCGCGCGGCTGGCAGACCATCGCGCCGTCGGCCGTGCCGTTCGGCGCGCATCTGCCGAAGACGCCGCGCGCGATGACGCGCGACGACATTGCACGCGTGCAGGCCGACTTCGTTGCGTCGGCGATGCGTGCGCGCGACCTGGGCTTCGAATGGCTCGAACTGCACTTCGCGCACGGCTATCTCGGCCAGAGTTTCTTCTCGGTGCATGCGAACCAGCGTGACGACGAATACGGCGGCTCGGCCGAGAACCGCGGCCGCTTCCTCGTCGAGACGCTGGCGGCCGTGCGCAAGGTGTGGCCCGAGCATCTGCCGCTGACCGCGCGCTTCGGCGTGATCGAGTACGACGGCCGTGACGAGGAGACGCTCGCCGAATCGATCGCGCTCACGCAGCGGCTGAAGCAGGAAGGGCTCGACATGCTGAGCGTGTCGGTCGGTTTCTCGACGCCCGACGCGCAGATTCCGTGGGGCCCGGCGTTCCTCGCGCCGATCGCCGAGCGCGTGCGCCGCGAGGCCGGGCTGCCGGTGTCGTCCGCGTGGGGGATCGACACGCCGCAACTGGCGAACCGCGTGGTGGCGGAAGAGCAGCTCGATCTCGTGATGGTCGGCCGCGCGCATCTGGCCGATCCGCACTGGCCGTACTACGCGGCCAAGCAACTCGGCGTCGAGCGTCCGTCGTGGACGCTGCCCGCGCCGTACGCACACTGGCTCGAGCGTTACCGGACCGCCGACAAGGTGGCCTGAGCGGGCGGGATGCCGGGGCGGCGCGCGCATCACATGCGCCGCCGATCCGGCGCCGATGGATAGAATGGCGGTTCGCGCAGGCCGGTTGCCTGCGCGGACCGCCTTTTTTTTCATTTCGACAGAGGTGCCATGGGCGCACATGTCCCGTCGTCTCCCGAGCCCGCCGCACGGCCGCGCACGCAGCAGGTCTCCCGCGCCGTGCTGGTTGCGGCGCTGCTGGTCATCGCGCTGTGGGTGATCCGCGATTTCATTCCCGCCATCGCGTGGGCCTGCGTGATCGCCATCGCGATGTGGCCGATGCTCAAGCGCTTCGAATCGCACCGGCTGTTCCGCAACCGCCCGACGCTCGTCGCGCTCGTCATCACGGCGGCGATCTCGTTGCTGGTCGTGCTGCCGGTGGCCGTCGCGGCGACCCAGGCGATCGGCCAGGTGCATGACCTGCGCGAGTGGCTGCGCACGATCCAGGAAAACGGCATCCCGGTACCGGACGTGGTCGCGAGGCTGCCTTACGGTGCGGCGCAGATCACCGAATGGTGGCAGGCCAACCTTGGCCATCCGCTGCATGCGGCCACCGCGATGCACGGCGTCAACAGCGAGAAATTCCTCGCGTTCGGGCGGCAGTTCGGCACGAAGCTCGCGCACGCGCTGCTCGAATTCGGCTTCATGCTCGTCACGCTGTTCGTGATCCTGCGCGCCGGCCACAAGCTGTCGGGGGCGTTGCTGCAGGGCGCACGGCGCGCGTTCGGGCACAGCGGCGCGGAGCTGATCGAACGGATGGTGTCGGCCGTGTTCGGCACGGTGACGGGGCTCGTCGTCGTCGGGCTCGGCGAGGGCGCGCTGCTCGGTGTCGCGTATGCGCTGGCCGGCGTCCCGCATGCGGCGCTGCTCGGCCTCGTCACGGCGATCGCCGCGATGCTGCCGTTCTGCGCGCCCGTCGTGTTCTGCAGCGCGGCGCTGTGGCTGTTCGTACAGGGCGCGACCATGTGGGCCATCGTGGTGGCCGTGCTCGGGTTCGTCGTCGTGTTCGTGGCCGAGCACTTCGTGCGGCCGGTGCTGATCGGCAGTTCCGCGCGGCTGCCGTTCCTGCTGGTGCTGTTCGGCATCCTCGGCGGCGCCGAGACGTTCGGGCTGATCGGGCTGTTCGTCGGCCCCGCACTGATGACGGTGCTGACGATGCTGTGGGCCGAATGGATCGCGTGACAATGCGTGACGATGCGTGTCGAGGCCGCAGGAAGCGATGGTACGGATGCGTGTTCACGCGCGCATCGGCCGCCGCGACGGGCGTCGATCATGCTCGTGCCGAAGCATGCAATGCGAGGATTCGGATAAAGATCTCTACATTTCTTTTCGATCCGGACCCAAAGGTCGAGTAGCATGGGGCTTTCGATGACGCCGGCATGGCGCGGCAGATTTTCCCAAGCATGCGATTGATTACGATGTCCCGTCCCGCAGCGGCGCTGTCCCTGGCCGCCAGCTGCCTGATGTTGCACGGTTGCGCGTGGTTCGACTCGTGGCTGCCGTTTTCGTATTCGCGCACGCCGCTCGCGAGGGCCGCGTCGCGACACGGCGCGACGCGCGCCGATGTCGTCCGGGCCGCAGGCAATCCGCGCAGCGTATGGATGGTCCGCAACGGCAACGGCGTCTGCTACAACTATTTCATCGAGCACGGCAACGATCACCGCGAGTATTTCGTCGTGTTCGACAGGGCCGGCGTCGTCACGCAATACGGCTTCGATTCCTGCATGAATGCCGACCGCAAGGGCACGCTCCAGCCGGGCAAGGCCGCCTCGCGCTAGCGCGGCGGCCTTGCCCGTTCGCCGTTACGCGATCGTGTCGACTACGCCGCCGTCCACCCGCAACGCGGCGCCCGTCGTTGCCGACGCGAGCGGCGAGCACACGTAGACCACCAGGTTCGCGACTTCCTCCGGTGTTGCCGGCCGCTGGATGATCGAGCTCGAGCGGTGGTTGCGCACGAAATCCACGGCCACGTCCTCGACGCTGCGGCCGGTTTCGTCGGCCGTTTCCTTCAGTAGCGCCCGCACGCCGTCCGACATCGTCGGCCCCGGCAGCACCGAATTGACGGTCACGTGGGTGCCCGCCGCGAGCTTCGCGAGGCCGCGTGCGATCGACAGCTGCGCCGTTTTCGTGAACCCGTAATGAATCATGTCGACCGGGATGTTCAAGCCGGATTCCGACGAAATGAACACGACGCGCCCGGCATTGCGTTCGATCATCCCCTTCAGGTAATGCCGCGCGAGCCGCACACCGGACATCACGTTCGTCTGGAAGTAATGTTCCCACTCGGCGTCGTCGATCTCGAAGAACGCCTTCAGGCCGTAGATGCCCGCATTGTTGACGAGGATGTCGGCATCCGGCGTGTGCTGCGTGATGCGCGCGACGCCGGCGGCATCGGACAGGTCGGCCGCGACGCCGTCGAAGTCTGCATTGGGGATGGCGGCGCGCAGGTGCGCGAGCGCGGACTGCACCGACGCATCGCTGCGGCCGTTGACGACGACGCGCGCGCCGGCGCGCGCGAGCCCTTCGGCTATCGCGAGCCCGATGCCGGCGGTGGAGGCGGTGACGACCGCGGTCTTGCCTTTCAGATCGATATGCATGTGCGTGACGGGAGAGGAATGAACGGAATCGCTGCGGGTGCCGCGGCGGACGGAATTCAAAGCTTAGGCGAAACGGCGCGATCCGGTATTGAAGCTGCAACTGGCGATCCGCCGATCCGGTTGCGCGGTGTCGCACAGTCTTGTACGGTGAGCGTTCGCCGTCCGAACCGGGAGCCCGCCGCGTGAGCCGTACCGCCAACCGATCCGTCGTACCGTCGCCGTTCTGGCGTAATGCCGCGCTGCCGTTCATCGAGGCGCGCACCGTCGACGACGGCCGCGCGATCTGTTATGCGAAGCACACGCACGACACGTTTTCGGTGGGCGCGATCGTCGGCGGCACGAGCACGTACGTGAACGGCGCGACGAACGAGCAGGTCGGGCGCGGCGTGCTCGTGATCATCGATCCGGAACAGGTGCATGCGTGCAATCCGTACGGTCCCGACGCATGGGCGTACCGGATGGTCTATGTCGACGTGCCGTGGCTCGCGCGGCTTCAGCATTCGCTGGGCCGCGATCCGAACAGCGATTTTCACGGCTTTTCGCAGAAGTTGACTGAACGGCGCGACCTGTTCGCGCAATTTGGCGGCTTCTATCGCACGCTCGTCGCACCCGGCATCGATCCGCTCGGCAAGGAGAGTGCGGCGGTCGAGTTCTTCACGGCGTTGCACGGCGCGCTCGATCGCGAACTGCCCGGCCCGCGCTCCGGTGATGACAACGCGCGGCTCGCGCGCGCGGCCGACTACATCGCCGCACACTGCCGTGAGGGCGTCACGCTCGATGCGATCTGCGCGGCGGCCGATCTGTCGCCGTCATACCTGATCCGCGCGTTCAACGCCCGCTACGGGATGACGCCGCATGCCTTCCTGATCGATCGCCGCGTGCAGTACGGCCGCACGGAGCTGCGCCGCGGCCGGCCGATCGCCGACGTCGCGCTGGACGCGGGCTTCGCCGACCAGGCGCATTTCCAGCGCGCGTTCCGGCGGATCGCAGCCGCGACGCCCGGACAGTACCGCAGCGCGACGAGCTGAACGGCAGGCACTAGACGTCGAGCAGGAAGAGTGCGCTGCCCGCGAGCAGCAGCGCCATCAGCCGGTTGAACACGCGCATGTGCCGCGCGTTCGCGAGCCGGTGCCGCAGCGACGCGCCCGCATACGACCAGCACGCGATCGACGCGAAACAGATCACCAGGTACAGCGCGGCGAACTGCCAGACCTGCGCGCGGTCACCATCGGTCGCATAGGCGCCCATCGCGGCCACGCATGCGAGCCACGCTTTCGGATTCAGCCACTGCATCGCCGCGCCGGCGGCCGCCGACGGGCCGGCCACGTCCGGGTCGGCCGACAGCCGCCCGTCGTCGAGCGCGAGCCGCAGCGCCATATAAAGCAGGAACGCGATCCCCGACCACTGCGTGGCGGTCGTCAGCACCGGCCAGCGCGCGAGCGCCGCGTGCAGCCCGAGGCCGATCAGCAGGAACAGCGCGACGAAGCCGAGCGTCGCGCCGGCCGCATAGCGCAGGCTCGCGCCGAGGCCGTGGCGTGCGCCGGCACTGAGCGCGACGATGTTGACGGGACCGGGGGTGATCGACGAGGCGAGCGCGAACGCGGCCATCGAAACCAGCATGCTCATTGGATGTCTCCATGCGAAATGTCGAAAGTCGCATCGAGACTACGGGCGCCGCACGGGCCCGTATTGAAGAAAACTGCCCTCGGCGGGCGGCCTCGTCGCGCCGGCCGTCAGTGCAGCGCGCGCGGCGCGTGGGCCGGCCGCGCATCGCGCGCGTCGGCCGGGCGCAGCGGGGCGCCTGCGCGGGCTTGGGTCGATACCGAGAACCCGAACGTATTGACGCCGCCCGAACACGCGACGAATACGCTGCCGCCGTGCATCTCGGCCACGGCCTTGACGATCGACAGCCCGAGCCCGTGGTTCTCCTTGCTGTTCGCGCGCGCTTCCTCGAGCCGGTAGAAGCGCTCGAACACGTGCGAGCGCTGCACCGGGTCGATCGGCTCGCCGGGGTTCGATACCGCCATGTCGACGAGCGTGTCGCGGCGCGTGATCGTCACGTTCACCGTCGCGCCGGGCGCCGAATGCTGGATCGCGTTGATCAGCAGGTTCGTCATCGCGCGGCGGAACAGCGACGGATCGACGGCCGCGCGCGCATCGCCGTGCAGCTCGGCGCGCAACTGCGCTTCGTCCAGCGGGATTTCGAGGAAGTCGAGCATGCGCCGCACTTCGTCGGCGAGCGACACGTCCTTCAGGTCGGTCGCGCGTTCGCCGCGGTCGCTGCGCGACAGGAACAGCATGTCGTTGATGATCACGCGCAGCCGCTCGAATTCCTCGAGGTTCGACTGCAGCGTCCGCTCCATCCGCTCGACCGTGCGGTCGCGGCTGGTCAGCGCGACCTGGGTCTGGCCGATCAGGATGCTGATCGGCGTGCGCAGCTCGTGCGCGACGTCCGCGTTGAACGCCTCGAGCCGCGCGTAGGTTTGCTGGATGCGGTCGAGCGCACCGTTGAACGACGTGGCGAGGTCGCGCAGCTCGGGCGGCAGCGCGTCGGTCTGCAGCCGCTGGCGGCGGTTCGCGAGACTGATCGCCGACGCGTCCTGCGACAGCCGGTCGAGCGGCGCGAGCCCGAAGCGGGCCACCGCGCGGCTCAGCAGCAGCGTGATGATCGTGGCGATCGTGATCAGCCCGGCGAGCGTCCAGCCGAAGCGGCGCAGCATCCGCTGCGTGCGCTCGCACGAGCTCGCGACGATCAGCTTCAGCGCCGGCCGCTCGCCGTTACCGGCCACCGTGACGGTCTTCGTCATCACGTCGTAGGTGCTGTGGTTCAGCGCGTAGCGCTGGAACGCGCCGAACGGTGCACCGACGGGCACGCCGTCGACGGGCGTGCCGAAGCGGAAATCCGGATTCGGGCTGTCGACCTGGTAGTGCGTCGAGCCGTCGGGCGGTTCGAGGTCGGCGAGCTTTTCCTGCATGAGACGCCCGCGCATGGCCGTGGTCGCATGCGACACGATCATCTCGGCCACCTTGGTGCGCGTGTCGAGCGTCGCGCGCAGCTCGGCGAACAGCTGGCGCTCCATGATCACGAACAGCCCGCAGCCCACCAGCGTGAACACGAGCAGCGACACGATGCCGAACATCGCCGACAGCCGCAGGACGATCGAGCGTTTCATGCGGGCCTCTCGGTGTCGCCGTCCTCGCGCGCCTCGAGCACGTAGCCCATGCCGCGGATCGTGTGCAGCAGCTTGTCCGCGAACGGGCCGTCGAGTTTCGCGCGCAGGCGCTTGATCGCCGTTTCGACGACGTTTGCGTTGCTGTCGAAGTTCACGTCCCACACGAGTTCGGCGATGGTCGTCTTCGACAGCACCTCGCCGCTGCGGCGTGCGAGCACGCCGAGCAGCTGGAATTCCTGCGCGGTCAGGTCGAGCCGCGTGCCGTCGCGCGTCGCGCGGCGGCCGATCAGGTCGACGCGCAGGTCGCCGATCGAGATCAGCGTCGATTCCTGCACGCGTGCGCGGCGCGTCAGTGCGCGCAGCCGCTCGATCAGCTCGAGGAACGAGAACGGCTTGGTGAGGTAGTCGTCGGCGCCGCCGCGCAGCCCGCGCACGCGGTCGTCGACGCGGTCGCGCGCGGTCAGCATGATGACGGGCGTCTGCTTCTGCGCGCGCAATGCACGCAGCACGCCGAAGCCGTCCAGCTTCGGCAGCATCACGTCGAGCACGACCACGTCGTAGTCGAATTCGACGGCTTTCCACGCGCCGTCCTCGCCGTCGAGCGCGGTGTCGACGACCCAGCCTTCCTCGGTCAGGCCGCTCTTCAGGTATTCAACGACTTTCGGTTCGTCTTCGACGATCAGGACTTTCATGTTCGAATCCGTTGTCCGGGTAATCCGGTTAAGGGCTCGGGTGCGCCGCGGCCGCCGCCGGCGCTGTCGTGGCGACCTCGGCCGGTGCGGCGCCGCCCGCGGTATGGCCATCCCAGCCGCCGCCCAGCGCCTTCGCGAGAAACACGACGAGCGCCGCGCGCTGGCCCTGGATCTGCACGGCCTGCCGCTCGCTCGTCAGCAACTGCTGTTGGGCCGTCAGCACGTCGATGAACGGCGTCAGGCCGCCCGCGTAGCGATCCTGCGCGAGCGACACGAGCTTGCGCGCATCGTCGACGGCCGCGGAGGCCTGCTGCGCGGCGTCGGCGAGCACCGACAGTCCCGTGACCGCATTCTGCACCTCCTGGA
This sequence comes from Burkholderia sp. SRS-25, assembly GCF_004343765.1. Lineage (NCBI taxonomy): Bacteria > Pseudomonadati > Pseudomonadota > Betaproteobacteria > Burkholderiales > Burkholderiaceae > Burkholderia > Burkholderia sp. SRS-25. Next base: position 160,558 of record NZ_PTXM01000013.1, on the reverse strand, counting down.
ACGCGGTGAGTACGGTCTGCCGGTAGCTGGCCTGTGCGGCGACATAGCCGGCCTGCGCGAAATCGACGCCGGCTTTCAGCTTGCCGCCTTCGAACAGCGGCTGGCTGAGCGACCCGCCGACCGACCACAGCAACGCCGGCACGGTGAACAGGCCGGCGAAGCGCGTCGCGTCCCAGCCGATATCGGGCGACAGCGTGATGCGCGGGAAATACGCGGCGCGCGCGACGCCGATCTGCGCATTCGCGGCGGCCATCGCGCGCTCGGCCGATGCGACGTCGGGGCGCCGCTGCAGCACGTCGCTCGGCAGGCCGGTCGGCAGCGCCGGCGCGTTGATCGGCACGACGCGCGGTGCGATCGAGAAGGCGGGGGCCGGCGTGCCGACCAGCGTCGCGATCGCGGTTTCGACCTGCACGCGCTGCTGCAGCAGCAACTGCGCCTGCGTTCGCGTCGCGTCGAGCTGCGCGCGCTGCTGCAGCAGGTCGAGGCCCGATACCGCACCGAGGTCGTGGCGCGCGCTCACGTAGTCGAGCGCTTTCTGCTGCAGGTCGATCGAACGCTTGACGACGTCGATCTCGGTGTCGAATTCGCGCAGCGCGAAATAGCTCGACGCGAGATTCGCGGTCAGCACCAGGCGCGCGTTCGCGAAATCGTCGCCGGCCTGCTCGGTGGTCGCCTGCGCCGATTCGACGCTGCGCCGCACGCGGCCGAACAGGTCGAGCTCGTAGCTGACGGCCGCGCCGACCTGGATCTCGTTCTGCACGGTCGACGCGCTTTTCGTCGCGTAGTTGGTCTGCGGCCGGTCGGCGGAGATCTTGAAGCGCTGGCCGCTCGCGTTCAGGCCGACGGCCGGATACTGCGCCGAGGCGACCGACGCGAGCGTCGCCTTCGCCTGGTCGTAGCGCGCGGCGACGGCTTTCAGGTTCTGGTTGTTGCGCAGCGCTTCGGCTTCCAGCGCATCGAGCTGCGGATCGCCGAACGCGGTCCACCACGCCGGGTCGAGCGGCGCGCGGGCCGGCGCGGCCGGGTGCCAGTACGCATCCGCCGGATCGAGCCGCCACGCGGCCGGCGTGTCGACGTCGGGCCGCTTGTAATCGGGGCCGACCGTGCAGCCGGCGAGCGCGGCGGCGAGCGCAACCGACGTGATGGAGACGGCGGCGGGCCGCCGGCGGACGCGCATCGCGATCACGATTTCGCCTCCGCAGCGCCGGAGGCCGGCTTCGCGGCCGGCGCCTTGACGATCACCGGGTCGCCGTTCGCGAGCGCGTCGCTCGGGTTCGTGACCAGACGGTCGTTCGGCGTGAGCGGGCCGTCGACTTCGAGCGTCTGCCCGATCGTGCGCACGACCGTCACCTGCTTCAGGCGCACCTGGCCATTCGCATCGACGGTGGCGACCGTCGGGCCTTCGGCGCGGAACAGCAACGTATTGGCCGGCACCTGCAGGCGGCCGACCGGCGTCATCGGCAGTGTCGCCTGCACGTACGAGCCGGGCAGCAGCCGGCCGTCCGGGTTCGGCAGCGTGATCTCGATCTGCAGCGAGCGCGTCGCGACGTCGATCGCCTCGGACGTGCGCGTGACCGTCCCGTCGAAGGTCCGGCCCGGCAGCTCGGCCTGCGCGACGCTCACGTGCTGGCCGACCTTCACCTGCTGCGCATACGCCTGCGGCACCTGCACGTAGAGGCGCAGCCGGTCGGCCTGCACGACCGTGAACAGTGAGCGGCCCGCGTTGCCGGAGCTGACGAGATCGCCCACGTCGACGTTGCGCTGCGTGACGATCCCGTCGATCGGCGCGACGATCCGCTGGAAGCCTTTCAGCTCGGTGAGGCGGCGCATGTTCGCATCGGCCGCCGCGAGGTTCGCGGTGCCCTGGTTGAACGCGCCTTGCCGGTCGTCGAGTTCCTGCTGCGAGACGGCATCGCGCTGGCGCAACTGCTGCGCGCGGTCGAACGACGTCTTCGCGAGCGCGAGCGCGGCTTGCGCCTGCTGGCGCTGTGCGGTGGCCTGCGCGAGTTCCTGGTTCAACTCGGGCGTGTCGAGTTCGGCGAGCGTCTGGCCCTGCTTCACGTGCGCGCCGATGTCGGCCTGCCAGCGCAACACGTAGCCGCTCGCGCGGGCGTAGATCGGCGCCTCGACGAAACCGCGCAGCGTGCCGGGCAGCGTCAGCTTGCCGCCGGTGGCGGCATCGGCCGGATGCGCGATGGTCACGTACTGGCGCGTGTTCTGCTCGGCGACCGCGTCGAGCCGGTTGTGGTTCAGCACGTTGACGACGACCGTTCGCGCGGCGCCGGCGGCCAGCAGCACGCCGATCACGATCAGGACGATTTTCCCGCGTCGCGATACCGACGACCGTGTCGGCAGGTGCATGCCGTGTTCGTCCACCTGGATGCCGACGGCGCTGTGATGTTTCTCTTCCATGAATTCAACCAAATCAACCGGGTAGTGGGACGAAAGTCAGTGGCCGGCCGGGCGCGCACGCCGGCGGGCCAGCCGCGCATGCACGCCGCCGAACACGAGCGGCACGAACAGCAGGGTCGACACGGTCGCGAACAGCAGCCCGCCGATCACTGCGCGGCCGAGCGGTGCATTCTGCTCGGCGCCTTCGCCGAGACCGAGCGCCATCGGCACCATCCCGATGATCATCGCGAGCGCCGTCATCAGCACCGGCCGGATCCGCGTCGCGCCGGCTTCCAGCGCGGCCGTGAGCGGCGGCGCGCCGTCTGCGAGGCGCTGGCGCGCGAACGACACGACCAGGATGCTGTTCGCGGTCGCGACGCCCACCGTCATGATCGCGCCCGTCAGCGCGGGCACGCTCAGGTGCGTGCCGGTGATGAACAGCATCCAGACGATGCCGGCGAGCGCGGCCGGCATCGCGCTGATGATGATCAGCGGGTCGAGCCACGACTGGAAATTGACGACGATCAGCAGGTAGACCAGCACGATCGCCATCGCGACGCCCGCGCCGAGGCCGATATACGACGTGCGCATCGTCTCGATCTGGCCGCGCATCGTCAGCTCGGTGCCGCGCGGCAGCGTCGCGCGCGCGTCGGACACGATGCGGTCGATCTCGCCGGCCACCGCGCCGAGGTCGCGGCCTTCGACGCTCACGTACACGTCGATCGCCGGGCGGATGTTGTAGTGCGTGATCACGGCGGGGTTCGCGGTGCTGCGTACCTGCACGAGATTGCCGAGCAGTTGCGGCGGCATGCCCGTGCGGCCGCTCGCCGAGATCGGCGTGCCGAGCAGGTCGTCGACCGACGAGATGTTGTATTGCGGGGTCTGGATCTGCAGCGGGTACTGGACGCCCGTGCGTGGGTTGATCCAGAACGACGGCGTGGTCTGGGAACTGCCGGACAGCGAGATCAGCATGTTCTGTGCGACGTTCTGCGCGGAGAGGTTGAGCTGCTGCATGCGCGTACGGTCCATGTCGGCCAGCAGGGTCGGTTCGTCGTTACGTTGCAGCACGTGCACGTCGACGGCGCCGGGGATTTGCCTGATCTTTTTCATCAGGCTGCTCGCGATAGTCATGTTACTCGCGAGATCGTTGCCGAGCACCTGCAGGTCGATCGCGGCCGGTTGGCCGAAGTTGAGGATCTGCGTGATGATGTCCGACGGCTGGAAGAAGAACTCGACGCCCGGGAAGCGCCCGGGCAGCACGTTGCGCAGCGCCTGCACGTAGCGCTGGGTCGCGCGGTGGCCGGGCTTCAGCGCGATCAGCAGCTCGCCGTCGAGCGTGCCGATCGTGCCCGCGTTGCTGTACGACAGGTTGATGCCGCTCACCGGCAGGCCGAGGTTGTCGACGATCGCGCCGAGTTCGTCGGGCGGCACGGTTTCGCGGATCACGCGCTCGACCTGGTCGGCGAGGCGCGCGGTTTCCTCGATCCGGTAGCCGGTCGGCGCGCGCATGTGCAGCCGGATGTTGCCGGAATCCGCATTCGGGAAGAAGTCGCGGCCGAGCACGAACACGAGGCCCGTCGACAGCACGCAGAAGCCGAGGAAGCACATCGCGTAGAAGCGGCGGCGCACCAGCAGGATGCTGAGCAGCACGATGTACCACGCGCGCAGCCGCTCGAACGCCGCGTTGAACGCGTGATGGATGCGCGCGAAGCGCGACGTCGCTTGATCGGGGCCGGTGCTCGCCTGCTGCGGGCGGAACAGCAGCATCGCGAGCGTCGGCACCAGCGTGCGCGACAGCACGTACGACGCGAGCATCGCGAACACGACCGCTTCCGCGAGCGGCACGAACAGGAAGCGCGCGACGCCGGTCAGGAAGAACATCGGCACGAACACGATACAGATGCACAGCGTCGACACGAACGCCGGCACCGCGATCTCGCCGGCGCCTTCGAGGATCGCGTCGTGCAGGTTCGTACCGAGATGCAGGTGCCGCTCGATGTTCTCGATCGTCACCGTTGCATCGTCCACCAGGATCCCGACCGCGAGCGCGAGGCCGCCGAGCGTCATGATGTTGATGGTCTCGCCGAGCGCGGACAGCGCGATCAGCGACGTGAAGATCGACAGCGGGATCGAGATCGCGATGATCAGCGTGCTGCGCCAGTTCCCGAGGAACAGCAGGATCATCATCGCGGTCAGCACGGCGGCGATCAGCGCCTCGTGGATCACGCCCTGGACGGCCGCGTTGACGAACACCGACTGGTCGAACAGCGGCGTGATCGTGAGCCCTTCCGGCAGCGTCGGGATCACCTTCGGCAGCAGCGCCTTCAGGTCCGCCACGACCTTGAGCGTCGACGCGTCGCCGCTTTTCAGGATCGAGATGAGCACGCCGCGCTGGCCGTTCTGGCGCACGACGTTGGTTTGCGGCGCGAAGCCGTCGCGTACCGACGCCACCTCGCGCAGGTAGGTCGTCGCGCCGTTGATCGTCTGGACCGGCAGGCTGCTGATGTCGGCGACGGTGTCGGCCGACGCGTTCGTGTCGATCCGGTATTCGGTCTGGCCCATCTTCGCGGTGCCGGTCGGCAGCACGAGGTTCTGCGCGTTGACCGCGTTGACGATGTCGGCGGGCGTAAGCCCCTTCGCCTGCAGCGCCTGCGGATCGAGGTCGATCGCGACCACGCGCGTGCGGCCGCCGTACGGGAACGGGATCTGCACGCCCGGCACCGTGATCAGCTGCGGGCGCAGGAAGTTGAGCGCGATGTCGGCGAGCGACTGTTCGCTGAGCGTGTTGCTCGACAGCCCGAGCTGGATCACCGGGATGCTCGACGCCGAATAGGTGATCACGAGCGGCGGCGTCGCGCCTTGCGGCATCTGCCGCACGATCGCCTGCGCGGACGACACCGTCTGCGCGATCGCCGTCTGCACGTTCGCGCCCGGCTGCAGGAACACCTTCACGACCGCGATGCCGGGCAACGACGTCGATTCGACGTGCTGGATGTTGTTGACGGTCGTCGTCAGGATCCGCTCATGCACGGACGTGATGCGGTTCGTCATCTCGGTCGCGGAGAAGCCGCTGTAATTCCAGATGACGCTGATCACGGGAATGTTGATCGCGGGCAGCACGTCGACCGGCGTGCGCATCAGCGCAAGCGGGGTGGCCAGCACGATCATGATGGCCATCACGATGAACGTGTAGGGGCGCTTGAGCGCGAGATTGACGATCCACATGGAGGCGGCGGGACAGGCGGTGATCAGGCGTGGGTAAATGGAACCCGAATGATAGGCGTCGGCGTGGAACGGGTTACTGTCGCGAAACTGGCGGAATTGTCAGGTGGAGGCGGAGCGGCCGATGGCCGATTCAGCAGAGGAAACGCAGCGCGGCGCGATGGCCGGAAAACGGCCGCGATACCGGATGGGCACGCTGCGTCGGCGGCGATTCCGTTCATCGTCTCGCGCTCAGATCTGCTCCATCCCGACGCGCGCGAGCGCACCGAGATCGACGACGTCGATCTGGTTGTACGCGAGCCGCAACGCGCCGAGCTTCTCGAGCTGCTGCAGCGCCTGGTTGATGCGCTGTCGCGATACGCCGACGAGCATCCCCAGTTCCTCCTGCGAGATCGACAGCGACGGGCCGGTGTCCGGGTACAGGTCGGGATTGAAGAGCTGCGCGAGCGCCTGCGCGACGCGCGCATCGACGTCGAGCAGCCGGCTGTTCTGGATCGACGCGATGAACTCGCCCATCCGGTTGTTCAACTGGTGGATCACGAAGCGCGTGAACGGCAGGCTCGTGTCGAGCAGCGCGTGGAACGTGTCGACCGGCACGAACAGCACGGTCGAGCGCTGGATCGCGACGACCTCGTACTTGCGCAGCTCGCGCTTGATCACGCTGCCTTCGCCGAACCAGCCGCCCGACGGCACGCCGGAGAACGTGCAGCCGCGCCCCGACGCGTTGAAGATCGCGAGCTTCAGCAGCCCGCGGTGCACGCCGATCCAGTATTCGGACGGCGCGAGCCGATGGGCGATCACGTCGCCGGCCTCGCACTGCTCGACGCGCGATTGCGCGAGCACGAGCGCCTGGTGCTCGGGCGCGAGCGTGCGGAACCACGCGCACTGGCCGAACAGCGTGGCCAGCGCCGGCAGCGGGCCCGGTTCGGGCAGGGCGTCGGCAGGGGCGGCGGGCGCGTCGGGCGGGGCAACGAGAGGGTCGTGCATGGGTGCGGGTTTGCGAGGATAGGGATAACACGCAGCGCGTGAAAGGCACTCTGTCGTTTCGATGACAGACGGCTCACAATAGCGCCCGTTAGGCTGTCGGCAATTGAACCACATCAAAACGATCCGGGGTGGATGCGCCCCGGTCGACAGGACACGGGAGACAGGATCATGACGCAGATGTTCGAGGCCGGACTCGGCCGCCGCGACGCGAATTACGTGCCGCTCACTCCGATCGACTTCCTGGTCAGGACGGCCGAAGTCTACGGCGAGCGCCTCGCGATCGTGCACGGCGACGTGCGGCGGACCTGGGGCGAGACCTACACGCGCGCGAAGCAACTGGCGAGCGCGCTCGCGCGGCTCGGCGTCGAACGTGGCGACACGGTCGCGGCGATGCTGCCGAACATTCCGGCAATGGTCGAGGCGCACTTCGGCGTGCCGATGGCCGGCGCGGTGCTGAACACGATCAATACGCGGCTCGACGTCTCCTCGGTGCTGTTCATGCTGCGTCATGGCGAGGCGAAGGTGCTGATCGTCGACACCGAATACGCGGAGTTCGCGCATCGCGCGGCGCTCGAGGTGCCGGGCCTGAAGATCGTCAGCGTGGCCGATGCGATGCCGGCGGATCCCGCACGCTTCGCGGGCGCGACCGACTACGAGGCGCTCGTCGCGAGCGGTGACGCCGACTACGCATGGACGCCGCCCGCCGACGAATGGGATGCGATCGCGCTGAACTATACGTCCGGCACGACCGGCGACCCGAAGGGCGTCGTCTACCACCATCGCGGCGCGTATCTCGCGGCGATCAGCAACCTCCTCGAATGGGACATGCCGAAGCACGCCGTCTACCTGTGGACGCTGCCGATGTTCCATTGCAACGGCTGGTGCTTCCCGTGGGCCGTCGCGGCGCGCGCGGGCGTGAACGTCTGCCTGCGCAAGTTCGATGCGAAGACGGTGTTCGACCTGATCCGCCGCGAGCGGATCACGCACTATTGCGGCGCGCCGATCGTGCAGAGCGCGATCGCGAACGCGCCGGCCGAGTTCCGCGAAGGCATCGGCCACACGGTGCACGCGATGGTCGCGGGCGCTGCGCCCGCGCCGGCCGTGATCGCGAAGATGAAGGAGATCGGCTTCGACCTGCTGCACGTGTACGGGTTGACCGAGGTCTACGGCCCGGCGACCGTGTGCGCGAAGCAGTCGCACTGGGAGGAACTGAGCGACGAGGAGCGCGCGCGGCTCAATGCGCGCCAGGGCGTGCGCTACCACCTCGAAGCGGGCGCGACGGTGCTCGATCCCGACACGATGGCGCCGGTGCCGGCCGACGGCGAGACGCTCGGCGAGATCATGTTCCGCGGCAACATCTGCATGAAGGGCTACCTGAAGAACCCGAAGGCGACCGACGAGGCGTTCCACGGCGGCTGGTTCCATACCGGCGATCTCGCGGTGCTGATGCCGGACGGCTATATCCGCATCAAGGACCGCAAGAAGGACATCATCATCTCGGGCGGCGAGAACATCTCGAGCATCGAGGTCGAGGATGCGCTGTACCGGCATCCGGCGGTGGCGGTCGCGGCCGTCGTCGCGATGCCCGACCCGAAATGGGGCGAGGTGCCGTGCGCGTTCGTCGAGCTGCGCGAAGGCGCGAACGTGACCGAGGAGGAGATCGTCGCGCATTGCAAGGCGCTGCTCGCGGGCTTCAAGGTGCCGAAGGCCGTGCGGTTCGGCGAGCTGCCGAAGACGTCGACCGGCAAGATCCAGAAGTTCCAGCTGCGCAACGCGGTGGGATCGGACAAGGCGATCGATCTGGCGGGCGACGACAAGAAGTAGCTGACGGGCCGGCCTGGGCCGGCCATCCGCTCTCCGTCATGCACTCCGTTCGAGCCGGAACACGCTGACCGCGTCCGACAGGTGCGCGGCCTGGTCGCGCAGCGCGACGGCCGCGCGTTCGGCATCCGAAATCAGCATCGCGTTCTGCTGCGTCGCGTCGCCGATCTGCGTGACGGCCAGGTTGACCTGCTCGATGCCGGTCGACTGTTCGCGCGACGCGGCGCTGATCTCGCCGATCAGCGTGCGGACCTGGTCGACGCGCGCGACGATGTCGCGCATCGTGCCGCGGGCGGCCTCCGCGATCCGGTAGCCCTGTTCGACGGTTGTCGACGATTCGGCGCTCAGCGTGTCGATCTCCTTGACCGCGGCCGCGCTGCGCTGCGCGAGCGCGCGCACTTCGGCCGCGACCACCGCGAAGCCCTTGCCGTGTTCGCCCGCGCGCGCGGCCTCGACGGCCGCGTTCAGCGCCAGGATGTTGGTCTGGAACGCGATGCCTTCGATCGCGCCCGTGATCTCGGCGATCCGGCGCGTCGCGCGACCGATGTCGTCCATCGTCGTGACCACGCGCTGTACCGCGGCGTCGCCGTTCGTCGCGGCGGCCGACGCATCCGCGACCAGCGCATTGGCTTGCGCCGCGTGCTCGGCACTCTGCTGCACGGCGGCGGTGATCTGTTCCATGCTGGCGGCCGTCTGTTCGACGCTGCTCGCCTGCGTCGCGATCCGCGCGGCGATGTCGCTGCTGCCGGCTGCAATGTCGACCGTGCCGCGTGCGATGTCGGCGGAGCTGTTGCGCACCTGCGCGACGATCCGCGCGAGGCCGTCGCCGATCCCGTCGACCGCCTGCACGAGCCGGCCGATCTCGTCGTCGCCCGCATGGCCGCGCGTGGCCGCGCCGTCACGGATGCGCACGCTGAGATCGCCCGCCGCATAGCGCTCGGAGGCCCGTGCCGCCGCATCGAGCGGCCGGCTCACGACGCGGCGTACCACGATGACGAACAGCGTCGCGAACGCCGCGACGAGCACGGCGCCGATCATCAGGAAGCGGTTGCGGGTGGCGCGCATGGTGGCGAGCAGTTCGTCGTCGAGCGCGATGCCGCCGACGAGCCACTGCCACTGCGGAATCGTCGTGAACGACACGAATTTCGCGGTCGGGCCGCCATCGTGCGCGGCCGGGTCGGTCGACGTGTACGCGAGCCGCCCCTGGCCGGCCGCGAGCATCTGCGCATACGGCGCACGCGTGTCGTCGGCAGGCCGGCCGTCGGCATCCGGATGCACGACGAAGGTGCCGCGCGACGGGCCCTGCGACGCATCGAGCACGAAGTAGTAGCCGTTGTCGCCGATCTTCAGCGCGCGGATGCCGTCCTCGACGAGCTTGAGTTCGGCGCCGATGTCGAGGCCGACGAACAGCGCGCCGATCACGCGGCCGGTCGCATCGGTCACCGGCTTGTACTGCGTGATGTACGACCGGCCGAACAGCTTCGCGAGGCCCGTGTAGCTGCGCCCGGCGACGAGCGGTGCGTACGCGGGCCCGGCGCGGTCGAGCCTGGTGCCGACGGCACGCGCGCCGTCCTGCTTCTTCAGCGACGTCGTGATGCGCACGAAATCGTCGCCGTCGCGCGCGAAGATCGTCGCGATCGCGCCGCTTTTCTTCAGGAACTGGTCGGGAATCGAATAATCGAGGTCGAGCGGCTGGCCGCCCGCGAGCAGGGTCGGCGCGGCGACGCCGCCGATGTCGACGGTGCGCGCCGGGTCGAGCGAGAAATCAGGCGGGAGGAAGCTCGCGAACAGCGACATCGAGCGGTTGGCTTCGGCCGTCAGCGCCTTGTCGAACAGGTCGACCATCGCGCGGATCGACTGTTCCTTGTCGACGATCCGCATGTGTGCTTCTTCAGCCAGCTGCTGGCCGGCGAAATGAGCGAGCGTCCACGCGAAAACGGTAAACAGTACGGCGACGAGTGCGCACGCCAGCGCCGCAAGACGCGCGCCGACGCTCACCCGGCCCAATTGGGTCAATCTCATGGAACATCCTGAGTGGGGAGGGAGAGGGGGCGGAACGCACGCGTCACCGCTAGTCGCCCGGTTAATACGGCAACTTCGGCGAAATCTTTAGCGGCGCGTCGTCGATGGCGGCGGCAGCCGGTGCCACCGTCGCGCGAGTGGGCGACGAGAAGCGCGTGTCAGTGCGTCACGAGCCACGCGATCACGAGATACCGCGCGACCTTCGCGACCGTGACGATCGCGAGGAACGACGGCAGCGGCTCGCGCAGCACGCCGGCGATCATCGTCAGCGGATCGCCGATCACGGGGGCCCAGCTCAGCAGCAGCGACCAGCGGCCGTAGCGCGCATACCAGCGCTCGGCGCGCGCGAGCGCGGCGGGCTTGACCGGAAACCAGCGGCGTTCGCGGAAGTGCTCGATGCCGCGCCCGAGCGCCCAGTTGATCACCGAGCCCGCGACGTTGCCGATGCTAGCGACGAGCACCAGCGCCCACACGGGTTCGCGCCCGGCGATCAGCAGGCCGGCAAGCACGGCTTCGGACTGGAGCGGGAACAGGGTCGCGGCGACCATCGACACGGCGAACAGGCCGCCGTAAGTGAGCAATTCGGACATCGCGCGATTGTACCGGGCGCGTGCCGGCCAATCCGCGGCACAGCGTCATGCGCTCATGCGTTCAGGCATTCAAGCGGCGTCGGCCGTGCCGAACAGCAGGTGCGAGATCAGCGACTTGTCGACGGGTTCGTCGTTGAGCGTGCTGGCCAGCAGTTCGCCGGCGAGTTGCTGCGGCGAGAACACCATGTCGGGCTTCAGCAGGCGCAGCCGTTCGAGGTTGCGCTGGTGGTTCACGAGCGCGACCGTGCGCACCGTCGGTGCGATCTCGCGGATCGCGAGGATGATGAACGCGTTCTCGGCATCGTCGGAGCGCAGTGCGAGCACCGCACGCGCGGTCGCCGCGCCGGCGCTTTCCAGCAACGCGTGGTCGGTCGCATCGCCGACGATCAGGTCGGTCGTCGCGGGATAGTTGTGCTCGACGCCGGCCGGCACGACGACGGTCACCGCGTAGCCGCGCTTGCGCAGCCCGTCGTGCACCGCATGCGCGACGGGTGTCGCGCCGACGATCAGGTAATGATGCTTGCGGATCACGTTCGAAATGCCTCCCTTGACGATTCGTTTCAGATTGCCGCCGATCACGGGGCCGACGACCGCGCTGATCGACGTCGCGAATACCGTGATGCCGAGCACGATCACCGATGCGGTGAACAGGCGCGCGGTCGGCGCGTGCGGAACGATGTCGCCGTAGCCCACCGTCGACATCGACACGATCGAGAAATAGACGGCCGTGGCGAGATCGTGGACGGGCGGCGTGAATTCGTCGCCGAGATACAGCACGCCGAAGGTCGCGTAGATCAGCAGCGACACGATGCTCAGCAACGCGAACAGGCTGCTCGCCGCGACGCTCGCGCGGTCGAAGTGCCGCCAGTAGTACAGCAGCGCGACGGCCAGCACGGCCGTGTAGACGAACACCGCGTGGCTGCGGTAACCGCCGAGCACGCTGATCGCGGCGGCCGCGACCAGCAGCAGGATCGACAGCACCCACGCGACGCGGGCGCGCAGCACGATGCCGATGGCCATCGTCGCGAGGCCGGCGGCGACGACCACTTGCGGCAACACGACGAGCCCGGCGTTGTCGACGAGATTCAGCGCATCGGCGAGCCACGCGTGATGCACGCCGAGCTTCGCATGCTCGACGACGGGGCGCAGCACCATGAGCGCATCGAGCGCGAGGAGGAGAGCGAGATACCAGTGCAGGCCGATCGGCGCGAACAGGCGCCGCAGGCGGGGAGTGAGGGGCTTCATCCAGTCGCCCGGCTGGCGGGGCATGTCCAACGAAACAGCCGCTACCCTAAAGCATTCGGCGATCGGCTGCTTTTTCGAGGGGCTTTGCGGCGGCCGCGATGGAGCCGGCCGCCCGGCCGCTTTCAGTTCCAGCCGACCATGATCGCGCCCATCCCGACGAGCAGGCCGCCGGTGACGCGGTTCATCGCGCGCATCCGTGCGGGCCGCTGCAGCGCGCGGCTCAGCCGGTGCGAGAACAGCGCCATCGACGCGACGCCGCCCGCGAACAGCACCGCGAACGTCGCCGCGAGCAGCAGGAACTGCTGGTTCAGGCTCCAGTCGGCGCTCGGGATGAGGAACTGCGGAAAGAACGACGGGAAGAACAGCAGCGTCTTCGGATTCAGGCCCGAGGTCGCCACGCCGCGCCAGAACAATGCGCGGTGCGAGTCGGTGTCCGGCGCGGCCAATCCGGCAGGCCCGGCCGGGGCGGCGGGTGCGCCGGCCGGCGTACGGCTGAGCCATTGCTTGCAGCCGAGCCAGACGAGGTAGGCCGCGCCGGCCCAGCGCAGCACGGTCAGCGCGCGCTCGTCGAGATGCACGAGCGAATTCAGGCACAGCGCGGTCAGCGCGAGTTGCAGCAGCACGGCGAGCGTGCCGCCCCAGACGCACGGCAGCGCGCGGCGCCAGCCGGCGCGTAGCGCGTGGTTCATGGTGAGGAGGTTGACGGGGCCGGGGGCGTAGACGAGAACGGCGGAAGCGGCGAGAAACGAGAGGTAAAGCCTGAACGACATGACGGGTAGGGCGGGAACAGGAGCACGGGCGCCGAAACCGCGCGGCCGGATAGGCGCGCGGACGGCGGGGAATCGCATGCCTGCTGGCCGGCACCGCAACTCGTGATTGCGGCCGTGCGTCCCGGTGCGAAGGGGTTGTCGCGGGGAGCGTGCCGGACAGCAGGCATGGGTAAAAATATATCAAGGGGCCGGATTAAAAGGCTTCCGCTTTTCCACACAAACCGACACGAATCAGGAATGTCGTTCAGATAGAATTCCGGTTTTCAGTAGAAGATTCTTTTTGCCATGGCCACACGTGAACGCTCGCCGAAAACGCTCGACAGCCAGGACCGCAAGATCCTCGGCGCATTGCAGAAAAATGCGCGCCTGTCGAACGCCGAACTGGCCGAACAGATCGGCATGTCGACTACCGCGTGCTGGAACCGCACGCGGCAACTGGAGGTGGACGGCTACATCGACGGTTACGTCGCGCTCGTCAACCAGCGGAAGCTGGGCTATGCGGACATCGTGATCCTCGAAGTCACGCTCGATCGTCACGAGGACGACGCGCTCGCGCGCTTCGGCGAGGAACTCGCCGCGTTGCCCGAGGTGCTCGAGGCCTATCTCGTGTCGGGCGAGTACGACTACTGGATCAAGGTCGCGGTGGACGGCACGGCCGGCTACGAGCGGTTCCTGCGCGAAAAGCTGTACAAGATTTCGAGCATCCGTCACAGCCGTTCGATGTTCGCGCTGCGCTGCATGAAGGACGTGCCGTCGATCCAGGTGTGATCGGGCGGGGATGGGTGTGCGGCCGTCGTTGATACGACGGCGCATGGGGTTGCGCATGTGCGCGGAGCGAGCCGGCAATCGCGCGAGGAGCCACGCATGAGGCGCGGTTCGGCGCCTGGCCTGCAACGCGGATGAATCTTCCGTCCGCGGCGATCCGGCGTACTCACGCGCTGGCGAGACAACGGCTGTCCGCCCGGGCAACCGGCAGACAAAACCGCGCCGAGGTTGATCGGCGCCGGCATCCGCTTTGAAGCAACTTCAGGGCAACTTCAACGCGCGCCCGAAACAGGGCGCGCATTCAACAGGAATACCCGGCCTGTTTCCGAAGACTTGCCTTGCAACCCGTTGCCGGACACCGCGGCCTCATGGCGCGCGTCCGGGCAGGGCATCGTGCGGCCAACCTGTTGGCGGCTGGCCATTCCGCGTTCAGCGCGGCAGGCGTGCGTGTGCTTCAGCGATGACTTCGCAGTTCTCGAGGTGGAGTGCCCAAGCTTCTGCAATCAGCTCGCCCATACGTGCGAGCCAGCCAGCGGATTCGGTGGAACGGTCGGAGGTGTTAGACGTTTGCATGACGAAGCCCCATATAGGTGGCGAGTTAGGGATAACCCTAATCATAGCGAAACGGCTTCGCTTTGTGAAATGCGATTTCGTTATATGAGAATTACTGACAATCTGTGTTGCTGCTTCGCAACATGAATATCGGCTGCCTGCGCGCGGCTCACAGGCGTGACGAGGCCGCGCCTGCACGGCCTCGCATGGAATAAGAGAGGGGATTCGACCGGTCGGGAGAATGAGGGGCGGGGCGGCCGGCGGCTTACCCGCCGATCCACCCGAACCGCCACGACAGCCGCCGCGTCGCGGCGAGCAACGCCTGCGCGAGGTCGCTGTCCGGCCCGCGCGGAAAGCCGCGCGATGAGCCGATGATCGCGATCACGAGCCGGATGCTGCCGGTGTGATCGAACACGGGCGCGGCGACCGTTCCGATGCCCGGCACCGGCGCGTCGAACGCGAAATCGAGTTCGTCCGTGCGGATCGTCGCGAGCCGCGCGCGGAAGGCCGCGTCGTCCGGCGCGGTGGGGCGGCCCGCGAGGCGCACGGGCTCGTTGGCGAGGAGGTCGGCCAGCACGTCGTCGGACATGCCGGCCGCGAAGATCCGGCCGATCGCCGTATTGACGAGCGACATCACCGTGCCGACCTGCAGGCTCACGTGCTGCGGTCGCGCTGACTCTTCGAGGCGGATCACGGTCGGGCCGAGCGGCCCGAGCGTCGCGGCCGCCACGCTCATGTCAGTCGCGCCGGCCAGCGCGACGATCTCGGCTTCCGCGTCGCGTGTGGGCGACACGCGCTGCATCGCGATCAGGCCGAGCGCCTGACCGAGCGGGCCGCCGCCGAAGCAGCCGGCGTCGTCACGGCTCAGCAGGCCGATCTTCTGCAGGCTGACGAGATGCGGAAAGGCCTTCGCGGCCGGCATGCCGGCCGCCGCCGCCAGATCGCGCAGCGGCAGCGCGCGGCCCGCCGAGACCAGCGCGAGCAGCAGCTCGCCGGTGCTGTCGAGCGCATTGATCCCGCGCTGCGCTTTCGCATCGTCGGCGAGCCCGGGCGGCACACGCGGGGCGACCGGGGCCGAGGCCGGGCCGGACGCCGGCGGAGGCGCATCGTGCGCCGCGCCCAGCGATGCGCTGGCCTGCCGTGCGGCCTCGCGCAATGCCGCTGCGATCGGGCCGTCCCAGTCGACGTCGATCGAGCCCGTCGAACCGATCACCGTCAACGCGAGCTGCAGCTTGCCGTCCGCATCGAACACCGGCACGCACATCGCGCTGACGCCGGGGCTCGGCAGATCGACGCCACGCTCGATACCGCGCGCGCGGATCGCGTCGAGTTCCGCCTGCGGCACGCCGGCGTCCGGCACGGGCTGCTCGGCGCCCGCGAGCGTGGCGCCCGCGCCGGCCTGGCTGGCCGCCATCGCGTCGAGTTGCGCGGGATCGCCGAATGCGCGGAACACGCGGCCGGTCGCCGTGGTGTCGAGCGACATCACCGAGCCGACGTGCAGGTTCACGTGCAGCGGATAGCCGCCGTGCTCGATACGCACGATCGTCGGGCCGAGCGCGCCCGGCACCGACAGCGCGACGCTCAGGCCGACCGCTTCCGCGAGCCGTGCCGCATGCGGCAGCGCCGCGCGATAGGCCGGCTGGCGCTCGATCGACATCAGCCCGAGCCGCAGCGACAACGGGCCCGGCTCGTAGTTGCCGGTGATCGCGTCGCGCTTCACGAGCGCGAGCCGCGTCAGGCTGACGAGATAGGTGTGCGCCTGCGCGGTCGACAGGTCGGCCGCCGCGGCCAGCTCCGACAGGCCGAGCGGCTTGCGCCGGCGCGCGAGCGCGTCGAGCAGCCGGCCGCCGACCTCGACACTCTGGATCCCGCGCTGCGCCTTGGGCGGCGCGTCGTCCGCGCTGACTTCGTGGTTCTGCACGCGATGATTCTTCCGTTGACGAAACCCCGCATGGTATCCGACGCCATTTATCGCGCCAGCCCGCAGGTTTACCCGTATTAAACAATAGCAAGCGACTTTGTCATTGACAAATATTCGGCGCGGGAAGATGATCCGCTCACTCCCCTCAACACATGGCTCGCAGCCACGGAACGCAACATGGCCAAAGCATTCGCCTCCCAAGCCGATCTGGAAGAGAAGAAAGTCACCTGGACGAAGCTGTCCGAGAACGCCTACGCGTACACCGCCGAAGGCGACCCGAACTCGGGCGTGATCATCGGCGACGACAGCGTGCTGATCGTCGACACGACCGCGACGCCCGCGATGGCCCAGGACCTGATCGCGAAGATCCGCAGCGTGACCGACAAGCCGATCAAGCACGTGGTGCTGTCGCACTACCACGCGGTGCGCGTGCTCGGCGCGTCCGCGTATTTCGACGAAGGCGCGCAGCACGTGATCGCGAGTCGCGGCACGTACGAGATGATCGTCGAGCGCGGCGAGGCCGACATGAAGTCGGAGATCGAACGCTTCCCGCGCCTGTTCGCCGGTGTCGAGACGGTGCCGGGCCTGACCTGGCCGACGCTCGTGTTCGAGCGCGAGATCACGCTGTTCCTCGGCAAGCTCGAAGTGAAGATCATGCACGTCGGATCGGGCCACACGAAGGGCGACACGATCGTCTGGATCCCGTCGCAGAAGGTGCTGTTCTCGGGCGACCTCGTCGAATACGACGCCGCGTGCTACTGCGGCGATGCGCAGCTCGAACAATGGCCGGCCACGCTCGAGGCGCTGCGCGCGCTCGGCGCCGAGAAGCTCGTGCCGGGCCGCGGGCCCGCGCTGCTGAACCCGGCCGACGTGAACAAGGGCCTCGACTACACGAAGGATTTCGTCACGACGCTGCTCGCACAGGGCCGCAAGGCCGTCGAGCAGCAGCTCGACCTGAAGGCGTCGATGGCACTGACGCGTGAAGCGATGGATCCGAAGTTCGGCCATGTGTTCATCTACGAGCACTGCTTGCCGTTCGACGTGTCGCGTGCATTCGACGAAGCGAGCGGCATCACGCATCCGCGCATCTGGACCGCGGAGCGCGACAAGGAAATGTGGGCCGCGCTGCAGGACTGAGCGGCTTGCATGGGCGGGGTGTCCGGCAGGGCGCTCCGCCTTTTTTCTGAAGCGGCGACTGGCCACGGCTTCCTGCCGGCTTTCCGTCCGCCGTATCCGATCCCACAAGAAAGCAGGGCGCACGTACGCCCCGGGAGACGGTTGCGCGCTCGAATCGCGCAGCCTGTTTGGAGAGAGACATGCCTCAATCGCTTCCCGCCGAAGCGACGCTCGCGCACGCGAGCGCTTCGGCTTCCGCCGCCACGGACGACGCGCTGCTGTTCCGCAAGATCGCCTGGCGAATCGTGCCGTTCCTGTTCCTCTGCTACGTCATCTCGTTCCTCGACCGGATCAACATCGGCTTCGCGCAGTTGCAGATGAAGCACGACCTCGGCTTCAGCGACGCGATGTACGGCCTCGGCGCCGCGGTGTTCTACGTCGGCTACGTGTTCTGCGAAGTGCCGAGCAACCTGCTGCTCGCGCGTTTCGGCGCGCGCCGCACCTTCACGCGGATCATGCTGCTGTGGGGCATCGCGTCGACCGGGATGATGTTCGTGTCGCAGCCGTCGCATTTCTACGTGCTGCGCTTCCTGCTCGGCGTGTTCGAAGCGGGTTTCTTTCCCGGCATCGTGCTGTACCTGACCTACTGGTTTCCCGCGAACCGGCGGGCGGCCACGATCTCGGTGTTCTTCGCGGGCGTCGCGGTGGCCGGCGTGCTCGGCGGCCTGATGTCGGGCTGGATCATGCGCGACATGAGCGGCGTGCTCGGGATGCACGGCTGGCAGTGGATGTTCGCGATCGAAGGCGCGCCGGCGATCCTGCTCGCGTTCGCCGCGTTCACGTTGCTGGTCGACCGGCCGCAGGACGCCACGTGGCTCACGCCCGATGAAAAGGCGCGGGTTGCCGCGCTGTGCACCGACGGCCGCGGGCACGGCCACGCGCACGACGGGCGCAGCCTCGTGGCGGCGCTCGCGAACCCGCGCGTGTACCTGTTCGCGTTCATCTATTTCTCGCTGACCTGCGCGTCGCTGACGCTCAACTTCTGGATGCCGCTGATGATCCGCGACTTCGGCGTGACCGACGTCGTGGCCGTGAGCCTCTACACGGTCGTGCCGAACGCGGTCGGCGCGGTGGGGCTGATCCTGATCGCGCGCCGGTCGGACCGCACCGGCGAGCGGCGCAAGCACTTCGCGTGCTGCACGATCGGCGGCGGGCTCGCGCTCGCGGCATTGACGCTGCATCTGCACAGCTTCGCGGCGATGCTCGCGTGCCTGTCGGTCGCGGCGACGCTGATCTTCGCCGCGCTGCCGATCTTCTGGGCCGTGCCGACCCGTTACCTGTCGGGCAATGCGGCCGCGGCCGGGATCGCGCTGATCAGCAGCATCGGGATCACGAGCGGGATCGTCAGCCCGTGGGTGATCGGGATGATCCGCACGCGCACCGGCAGCATGGATCTCGCCGTGTATCTGCTGGCCGCGCTGCTGGTGGCGAGCGGCGTCGCGCTGATGCTCGGCGTGAAAGGCGAAGCCGCGCCGCGCGACTAGGCAAGCCAACGCCGGTCGCCGCTGGCGGGCAGTGGCGACCGGCGCTACGCATGGACCCGTATCCGAATTCATCGAGGAGACGATCGATGTCAGCCCCTCTTCAAGCGGACGCCGCGCGTGCCGTCGCGTCCGGTGTCGCATCAACGGACGACGACGCGCTGTACCGCCGCATCGGCGCACGGATCGTGCCGTTCCTGTTCATCTGCTACATAGTGTCGATCCTCGATCGCAGCAACATCGGCTTCGCCCAGTTGCAGATGCGGCAGGACCTCAGCCTGACCGACGCGATGTACAGCCTCGGTGCGGTGTTGTTCTTCGTCGGCTATGTATTGTTCGAGGTGCCGAGCAACGCGCTGCTGCGCCGCTTCGGCGCGCGCCGCACGTTTGCGCGGATCATGTGCCTGTGGGGCGCGGTGTCGGTCGCGATGATCACCGTCGACAGCGCGAAGCATTTCTACGTGCTGCGCTTCCTGCTCGGGCTGTTCGAGGCAGGATTCTTTCCGGGTGTGGTGTTCTACCTGACGTACTGGTATCCGGCACGGCGGCGCGCGTCGGTGCTGTCGATCTTCTACGCGGGCGTCGCCGTGGCGGGGATGGTCGGCGGGCTGCTGTCGGGCTGGCTGATGCGCGGGATGTCGGGCGTGCTCGGGCTGCACGGCTGGCAATGGATGTTCGCGATCGAGGGGGCGCCCGCGATCGTGCTCGGCGTGATCGCCTGGTTCTGGCTGTGCGATCGTCCCGAGCAGGCGAGCTGGCTGTCCGACGCCGACCGCCAGCGGCTCGCGGCCGACCTGGCGGCCGACCGCGCCGGTACCGATACGCCGGCGCCGCATTCGCTGCGACAGGTGCTGGCCGAACCGCGCACGTACCTGTTCGCGTTCATCTATTTCTCGCTGACCACCGCGCTCCTGATGCTGCTGTTCTGGATGCCGCTGATGATCCGCGAATTCGGCATTCACGACGTCGTGCAGATCAGCCTGTTGTCGGTCGTGCCGAACGCGATCGGCGCAGCCGGCCTGATCGCGATCGCGCGGCGCTCCGATCGCAAGCGCGAACGGCGCTGGCATTTCGCCGCATGCGCGTTCGGCGGCGCGGTGGCGCTCGCGCTGCTGACGCTGCACCTGTCGAGCATCGTTGCGATGATGGCGCTGCTGTCGGTCGCGGCGATGCTGATCTTCGCCGCGCATCCGGTGTTCTGGGCCGTGCCGTCCGCGTATTTCTCCGGCGCGGGCGCGGCGGGCGGGATCGCGCTGATCAGCAGCATCGGCGTGTCGAGCGGCATGATCACGCCGTGGCTCGTCGGGCTGATCCGCACGAGAACCGGCAGCATGGACCTGGCGATGCTGATGATCGCGGCGCTGCTGGCCGCGTGCGCGGTCGCGATGATGCTGGGTGTGCGGGCGGCGCCGCGTGCGGAATCGGCGTGACGCGGGCGGGGCGGTGCGCGTCAGTGGAAGTACAGAAACAGCCCGGGCAGGACGATCAGGCCGTGCAGCGCCAGCGCCCAGTAGATCGTGCCGCCGCGCGCCTGCTGGTCGATCGACAGGCACGCGATCGTCGCAATGACCCCAATGATCGACAGGCCTGCCGCCCAGAAGAGCGCGGTGATGAGCACGCGAAGGCCCATGTACGGATCGTCCATCGAACTGGCGAACCCGTAGCCGAACAGCAGCGCCAGCAGTTCGATGACCGCAATGACGAGAAGACCTGACGCGAGACGCGCGGTCAGTTTGGTATTGTCCATGGCAAATCGCGGTGAGTAGGGCCCGGAGCGCTAGCCTACACGATCGGTCCCGAATATGTCGCGCAATGGAGGCGGGACGCCGGACAGGAGCGGGCGCTGCCTGCCCGAAATCTACGCCCGATACACCTCGATCCGGTTGCGGCCGCGCTCCTTCGCGAGATAGAGCGCCTTGTCGGCGCGCGACAGCGGCTGGTAGGCGCCGAAGTCCGACGCCCGCATCGCGTCGATGCCGATGCTGACGGTCAGCGTGACCTGCTGGTCCTCGTGCATGAGCCGCGCCTGCATCGTGCGTTGTTGCACGCGCTGCGCGAAGGCCAGCGCGCGGTCGAGATCCGCGCCCGGCAGCACGACCGCGAATTCCTCGCCGCCGACGCGTCCGACGATGCCGTCCGGCCCGGTTTCCGCGAGCAGCAGCCGCGCGAAATGCCGGAGCGCGCGGTCGCCGACCGGGTGGCCCCAACGGTCGTTCAGCGCCTTGAAGTGATCGAGATCGAGCATCAGCACCGCGGCGGCCTGGCCGGTCGTGCGCACGGCGCGCAGCGCGGCTTCGCTTTGCCGCATGAACGCGTGGCGGTTCGACAGCTGCGTGAGGTGATCAGTCGTGGCCATCCGGTGCAGTTCGGCCTCGATATGCTTGCGGTCGGTCGCGTCGGTGATGAAGCCGTGCCACACGGTGCCGCCGTCGGGCGTGCGCTGCGGGCGCGCATCGCCTTCGCGCCAGCGCAGGCCCTGGCCCGGCAGCAGCACGCGATAGTCGAGGCGCCACGGCGTCAGTCGCACCGACGACTCGTGCAGCGACAGCCGGTAGGCGACCAGGTCGGCCGGATGGATGCGCGTCTCGACCGTCTCCGCGCTGCCGGCGATCTGCTCGGGCGTCAGTTCGTAGATGTCGCCGACACCCGCGCTCGCGTACGAAAAGAAGCGGCGCCCGTCGGGCGCCTGTCGCAACTGGAACACGAGCCCGGGAACCTGGTCGGTGAGGTCCGTGACGAGCGCGGCCGAGTCGCGCAATCGCGCGGCGAGCTCGCGCAGCGCGGTGATGTCCGTGGTCGTCCCGACCATCCGGAGCGCGCGGCCGCGACTGTCGCGGTCGATCACCTTGCCGCGGCTGCAGATCCATTTGTACGAGCCGTCCTTGCAGCGGATGCGGTGCTCGACCGCGTAATGGTCGGTGCGGTGCTCGAAGTGCGCGAGCATCGCGGCCTTCACGTCGGCGACGTCGTCCGGATGCAGCCGTTCGTACGCATCCTCGATCCGCGTGCTGAGCTCGTGCGGCGCGTAGCCGAGCAGCGCCTTCCAGGCCGGCGAGTAATGGATCTCGCCGGTTTCCACGTTGCGATCCCACACGCCGGTGCCGCTTTCGGTGAGCGCGAGCGTGGTCAGCGTGCTGTGTTCTTCGACGGAGCGGAGGCGTTCGCGCAAGGTCACGGTTTCGATTGCGCGGCCCAGCGCGCTCGAGGCAAGTGTGGCGAGGTCACGTAGCAGCGCGCGTTGCGTGGCATCGAGCGCCGCTGCTTTATCGTCCACGACGCACAGCGTGCCGAAGGTCGCGCCATCGGGCGCGGCGAGTTCGCAGGCCGCGACGACCCGAGGCGCGTGACGCGCACCGTCGTTGCGTTTCCCGCTGGCGTGCGCGCGCCACGGGGCGAACCGCGAATCGGCGGCCGGCGTCGGCTCGGCTTCGGGCGGCAAGAGATCGGCGGCCAGCGGGTCGGGAAGCGGATCGGGCAATGCGCCGTCGGCGGCCAGCACGCGTTGCGCATCGGCGTCGGCGCGCGCGATGAACGCGCCGGCCGCACCGAAATGCGCACGCGCGACACGGCAGACGGTGTCCAGTTCAGGCAGGGTTGGGAGCGCGGGCCGACGGTCGGCCGACCCGCGTGCGGAGGCCGGCGCGTCGCCGGTCTCGGTGATGAACATACGGGCCTGCATGGTCGAATTCCGCAACGGACGATTGCCCTCGTGATCGGACGAGGGCCGGTCGAACGAGGTCGCTTGGGGACTGCAATCGCAGAGCTTACTGTTGCGCGGAATGCGTGGCAAGCGAACCGGAATCGTCGGTCGGCGCGCGACATTTATGCCGACCGGGAAACAATCCGGCGCGTGTTTCCGCAGACGAATTCACCCATCCGCATCTGCCCGTAAATGTGCCGCGGAACCCCGGATGATGGCGGCCGGTTCGCCGCGTATCACCGTGTTCCGCAACTGCTCCCAGGGTTCGACGTGCGTGGTGCTTGCGACCGGCGAGGCGTAGCGTTATCAGCCTGCCGTCGAATAGCGCGGCGCGGGCGTGTCGGCCGACAGGTGCGGCGCCATCGTGTGGCGGGCGGCCTCGTACGCGGCCCATTCGTCACCCGCGTGCAGCGACGGGATCGTCACGAGTTCGCCACGGTCAAAGCCGACCAGCGCCGCGTCGACCATGTCGGTCGCCGACATCACGATTTCCTTCGGCAGGTGCTCGAGCGGCAGGCCGCCCGTCTGCCAGAAATCGGTGGCGGTCGCGCCGGGGAGCACGGCCTGCACCTGCACGCCCTTGTCGGCGAGTTCGTGATGCAGCGACTGGCTGAACGCGAGCACGAACGCCTTGCTGCCGCCGTACACGCCGTTCAGCGTTTCCGGCGAGATCGCGACGATCGACGAAATGCTGATCACCGCGCCGTTGC
The DNA here is from genome assembly GCF_004343765.1 of Burkholderia sp. SRS-25. Lineage (NCBI taxonomy): Bacteria > Pseudomonadati > Pseudomonadota > Betaproteobacteria > Burkholderiales > Burkholderiaceae > Burkholderia > Burkholderia sp. SRS-25. The sequence continues at coordinate 137,205 of NZ_PTXM01000013.1, read as the reverse complement.
CGCGGGCGACGAAGCCGGGCACGGCCGCGTAGGTGAGGCGCGTCAGCGCGGTTACGTTCAGGTCGATCATCCGCGTCATCGCGTCGACGTCGCTGTCGAGCAGCGGCGTGTGCGTGCCGATGCCCGCGTTGTTCACGAGCAGCGTGATGCTCGCATCCTGCTTCAGCTTCGCCTCGACGGCGGCGAGTGCCGCGCGGTCGTTGAGGTCGGCGTCGACGATCTCGACGCTGCGCTGCGTATCGTTCGTGATGCGGTCGGCGAGGGCGGCCAGGCGGTCGCGGTTGCGCGCGACCAGGATCAGGTCGTAGCCGCGGCGCGCGAGGCGGTCCGCGTAGACGGCGCCGATGCCCGACGAGGCGCCGGTGATGAGGGCGGTACCGCGATGTGCTTGCGTCATGAGGTGCTCCGTTTCGATGGAAATGGCCGGATGGCGTGAAGCCATTCTGGTCCCGAATCGCTGCGACACAAATGACGTAGATGGGTATGATTCAGGACATCGGGCCGATCCATTCGCCCGGGACGGGAGAACCCACATGCACCGCATCGGCTTTCTGATCAGCGACGGCTTCCAGATCATGGCGCTCGCCGCGCAATCGGTGTTCGAGTACGCGAACATGGGCATGAGCGAGCCGTTCTACGTGATGGCCAACTATTCGGTCGACGGCGGCGACGTGCGCTCGTCGCTCGGGCTGCCGGTCGCCACGCACGCGCTGCGCGGGCGGATCGCCGTCGATACGTGGATCGTCGCGGGCGTCAACGATCCGCTCGCTTCGCCGGCGCCGGCCGGCGTCGTCGCGTTCCTGCGCCGCACCAGCGCACGCGCGCGGCGGATCGCCGGCATCTGCACGGGCGCGTTCGTGCTGGCCGAAGCCGGGCTGCTCGCGCAGCGCCGCGCGACGACGCACTGGGCGTTCGGCCGCGACATGCAGCGGTGCTATCCGGAGATCCGCGTCGAGGACGACCGGATCTACATCGTCGACGGCCCGATCTGGACGTCGGCGGGGATGACGGCCGGCCTCGACCTCGCACTCGCGATGGTCGAAAAGGATCTCGGCGCCGATGCCGCCCGATCGGTCGCGCACAAGCTCGTGATGCACCAGCGGCGCGCCGGCGGCCAGTCGCAGCATTCTGAAATGCTGGAACTCGCGCCGAAATCCGACCGGATCCAGAACGCACTGAACTACGCGCGGCAGAATCTCGGCCGCGCGCTGACCGTCGAGGATCTCGCCGAAGCGGTCCACCTGAGCCCGCGCCAGTTCAGCCGCGTGTTCACGCACGAAACGGGTCAGTCGCCGGCGAAGGCGATCGAGCGGCTGCGGCTGGAGGGGGCGCGGCTGATGATCGAGCAGAGCCGCCATTCGCTCGACGTGATCGCGAAGGAAAACGGCTTTCGCGACCGTCGCCACATGCGCGAGGCGTTCGTGCGTGGGTTCGGCGTCCCGCCGCAGGCGATGCGGCGCGATGCGCGTGCGGACGAGCGGGAAACGGGCTGACACCCGTGGGCGCGAGACGCCTGCAGCCAGCGGAAAAATCGCGCAGAATCTCCGGCACGTTTCGAGAGGAGACACCATGCACGCCGAGCCGTTCGACATTGCGATACCCGATCAAGCGCTGGATGACCTGCGTCGGCGCCTGCGCGCCCGTCGCCCGCCGGTGCTCACGCCCGCCGAGCCGTGGCAGCAGGGTGTGGACGGCGCGTGGCTGAGCGAACTGACCGAGTACTGGGCCGAGCGCTTCGACTGGCGCGCGGTGGAGCGTGCACTGAACCGGTTGCCGCAGTTCGTCGCGGATGCAGGCGGGCAGCGCGTGCATTTCATCCATCGGCGTGGGGCGGGACCGAAACCTTATCCGCTCGTCATCACGCACGGCTGGCCGGGCTCCGTATTCGAATTCGACGCGCTGATCGATCGCCTTTGCGATCCGGCGGCATTCGGCGGTGATCCTGACGACGCATTCGACGTGGTCGTCCCGTCGCTGCCCGGTTTCCTGTTCTCGCCCGCGCCAACGGCACCCGGCATGTCGGCATTGCAGGTCGCCGACTGCTGGGCGGCGTTGATGTCCGGCCTCGGCTATCGACGCTTCGGCGCACAAGGCGGCGATCTCGGCGCAGGCGTGTCGATCGCGCTCGGCGCGCGGCATGCCGACAGGGTGGACGGCATTCATCTGAACTACCTGCCCGGCAGCTACGAACCGCCGACCGACGCGGCTGCGCCGCTGACCGACGACGAACGGGCCTTCCTGACGCAGCGCGGCGAATGGGCCGCGCTGGAAGGCGGATACGCGCATTTGCACATGACGAAGCCGCAGACGCTGGCCGTCGCGCTCAACGATTCGCCGGCCGGACTGGCCGCCTGGATCGCCGAGAAATTCCGTGCATGGAGCGATTGCGACGGCGACGTCGCACGGCGGTTTTCGCACGATGCGCTGCTGACCGGCATCTCGCTCTACTGGTTCACCGGCTGCATCGGCTCATCCATGCAGATGTATTGGGAAAACCGCCTGCAGCCCATGCGCTTCGCGGCCGGGCAACGCGTGAAGGTGCCTGTCGCGTTCGCGCGCTTTCCGAAGGAAATCAGCCGTCCGCCGCGCAGCTTGCTCGAACGCGTGTTCGACGTCGTGCAATGGACCGACATGCCGAGCGGCGGCCATTTCGCGGCGATGGAAGAGCCGGATCGGCTGGCCGACGATATTCGGACATTTTTCCGGCGCTTTCGGTGATGATCGGGTCGGCCGGCGAAGCGCGCCGGCGGCCATCCGGTCGACAGGAAGCGCGAGCGCCACGCGGATCGTGACGCGACGGTGGCGCGTGCGCTACCGCGTGACGAACGGCGCGGCGTCGTCCGGCGCCGTACGCGCATGCTTGCGCTGGCGCAGCAGCGCGACGCGGCAGTTCTCGCGCGCGGTTTCGCGGCCGTCGTCGTCGAGCAGCACGAGATCGCCGCGCATCACGTTGAGCGTGATCACGTCCTCACCCGGTGCGCCGAGCGTTTCCGGCGTATGCACCGAGCCGGCCGGTTCGAGCACCGTCGAGCCGGCGTGCGCCACCCAGTCGTATTCGCGGTAGCGCCACGCCCCCTGCAACGTATGGACGAACACCTCGCCCTCATGACGGTGGCGCGGCAGCGTGCCGCCGGCCGGCATCTTCAGCAGCGCGGTGAGGGTGTCCTCGGCCGCATTGATGTGCAGGTACTTGATCGCCAGACCCGGCAGGTCCGCGCTCATCGGCAGCCACGGCAGCGCGTCGCCGGGCAGGCACGAGATCGGCGGCAGGTCGGTGGAGAGCGGGGCGGACGGCTGCGTCATGGCGGGCGGCGGAGCGGAAATGGGGAGCCCGCATTATCGCAGAGCCGGCTCGCGCAGCCGAACGGGGCATTTCGCATCGGCGCGAGCGCATGCGACGACGCGCTCCTTACAGCTTGAAATATGCAGCTAAACTGTACAGTTTGACTGTATATCTGCTATCTTGATTTCATGAACACGCCATTGCCTCCCTCCGAAGCGCTCCCGCTGGCCGGCCTTGCCGGCGAACTCCGCATCTCGGTCGGCAAGCTGATGCGGCGGATGCGCGAGCAGGTCCACCCGAACGACCTCACGTCATCGCAGAAATCGGTGCTGTTGCGGCTCGACCGCGACGGCCCCGCGACCGTGTCGGCGCTCGCGCGCGCCGAAAGCGTGCGCCCGCAGTCGATGCGCGTGACGGTCGCGACGCTCGAGACGCTCGGCGCCGTCAGCGGCGAGCCCGATCCCACCGACGGCCGGCAGACGCTGATCGCGCTCACGCCCGGTTTCCGCAAGGCGCTGCAGGCCAACCGGGCGGCCAAGGACGACTGGCTGTTCCGCGCGCTGCATGCGCAACTGTCGGAGGCCGAGCAGGCCGAGCTCGCGTCGGCCGTGAAGCTCCTGCAGCGGCTCGCCGAATTCCAGGAGCCGGCGCGTCCGTAACCGCTGTCGACCCGCATCGACCCGTTAGCCGAAAAGGACCACCCGCACATGAACCTCCCGTATCTCGTGTCGTATTTCTTCGGCGGCGCGTTTCTCGCGAACGTCGTGCCGCATCTCGTCAGCGGATTGCGCGGCGAGCCGTTCCAGACCCCGTTCGCGAATCCGCCGGGGCGCGGGTTGTCGTCGTCCACGGTAAATGTCGTGTGGGGCGTCGCAAACCTGGTGATGGCTTATGTGCTGGTGTGCCGGGTCGGCGATTTCGACCTCCGGGTGACGGCAGACGCGGCAGCGTTCGGCCTCGGCATCCTCGCGCTCGGCCTGTTCCTCGCGCGGCACTTCGGCGCGCTGCACGGCGGCAACGAGCCCGACCGGGAGCGGCCATGAGCGTGCCGGCGGCGGGCGTCTTCCGCTCGCTTCGCAGCTTCAACTATCGCGTGTGGGCGATCGGCTCGCTCGTGTCGAACATCGGCACGTGGATCCAGCGCACCGCGCAGGACTGGCTCGTCCTCACGCAGCTCACGCATCACGACGCGTCGGCCGTCGGCATCGTGATGTCGCTGCAGTTCGGCCCGCAGCTTCTGCTGCTGCCGTGGACGGGTTACGCGGCCGACCGTTTCGACCAGCGCAAGCTGCTGATGGCGACGCAGGCGCTGATGGGCGGGCTCGCGCTTTTGCTGGGGCTGCTGACGGTGACCGGCGTCGCGCAGCTGTGGCACGTGTATCTGTTCGCGTTCCTGTTCGGCTGTGCGTCGGCGTTCGATGCGCCGGTGCGGCAGACGTTCGTCGCCGAGCTGGTCGCCGATCGGGAGCTGGCGAACGCCGTCGCGCTCAATTCGACGTCGTTCAACGCGGCGCGGATGATCGGGCCGGCGGCGGCCGGCTTCATCATCGCGTCGGTCGGCACCGGCTGGGCGTTCCTGCTCAACGGCCTCAGCTTCGTGGCGGTGCTGGCGTCGTTGTCGATGCTGCGTGCCGACGAGCTGCGTGCCCATGCGCGGGCCGACCGCACGCGCGGGAGCCTGCTCGACGGGTTCCGATACGTATGGCAGCGCCCGGACCTGAAAGCGATCCTCGTGATGCTGTTCCTGATCGGCACGTTCGGGCTCAATTTCCCGCTGTTCATCTCGACGATGGCCGCCAGCGTGTTTCATGTCGACGCGCGCGGCTTCGGCGTGCTGTCGTCGATGATGGCCGTCGGCACGATCACCGGTGCGTTGCTTGCGGCGCGCCGCGACCGGCCGCGCTTCCGGCATCTGTGGATCGGCGCGGCGCTGTTCGGGCTCGGCTGCACTCTGGCTGCGCTGGCGCCGGGATATTGGCTGTTCGGCGCCGCGCTCGTGCTGACCGGGATCGCGGCGATCACCTTCATGAACTCGACCAACAGCCTCGTGCAGCTGTCGACCGAGCCGGCGATGCGTGGCCGCGTGATGGCGCTGCGTCTCGCGGTGGCGCTCGGCGGCACGCCGATCGGCGCGCCGGTGGCCGGCTGGGTCGCAAATCATCTCGGCCCGCGCTGGGCGCTCGGCGTCGGCGCGATGTCGGGTTTTGCGGCGGCGCTGGTCGCAACGCATTTCATGAAGCGGATGCGTGCGCAGGCGGGCAGCAGCGAGGGTGTCTGATTGACCGCTGAGCCGTCGCAGGCTGCGTAGCCGACTACTTCGCCAATCAGCCAGCCACTCGGCCAGCCAATCAGCCAGTCAGTCAGCCAATCAGCCAGTCAGCCAGTCAGCCAGTCAGCCAGTCAGCCAGTCAGCCGCGACAGTCGTTACGCAGCCGGCCGCGCCGCAGCATGCGCGGCTTCGAGACACGACTGAAACAGCAACGCCGCCCGCGACGGCCGCGGCGAGCGCCGCAGCAGGCTCACGAACCGGCACCGGTAATTGAACCGGTGCGGCGCGATCGGCTGCATCAGCCCCTTGTTTTCGAAGCTTTCCGCGTAATGATCAGGGAGGAAGCCGAGATAGCGGCCGGACAGGATCAGCGTCGCGATCGACTCCTGGTCCGACGCGGTTGCGCTGCGCGTGAGCTTCGCGCGATGGCTCAGCTCCATGTTCGGCGAATGGAAACCGAGGCCCGCGAACGCATGGTTGCGGATCGTCGTCCACGTGAGCTTGCCGTGCGGTGCATCGTAGAGCGGATGCTGGCGGCCGCAGTAGAGCAGCATCCGTTCGTCGAACAGTTCCGAATACACGAGGCTGCCCGAGTTGCGGTGCGCGGGAATGATCCCGACCTGATAGCTGCCGTCGATGATTCCGCGCTCGACCTCGTTGATCGACGCGACATGCAGGTTCAGCGCGACGTCGGGCGCTTCGTCGGTGAACTGGCGGATTGCGTCGCCGAGCCGGGCGTTCGCGTTGGTGGCCGTCTTGTCGAATACCGCGATGTGCAGTTCGCCGCCCATCCGGTCGTGAATGCCGTCGATCCTGCTGCGAAATGCTTCCATCGACGCGAGCAGCCGCAACGTCTCCTCATACACGGTCTGGCCCTCGGGCGTCAGCGTGAAGCCCGCTCGCCCGCGCCGGCACAGCACGAGGCCCAGGCGCGTTTCCAGATCCTTCACGTGCCGGCTGATCGTCGAGATGCCGATATTCAGTTCCAGTTCGGCGGCCGCCATCCCGCCGCACTGCACGACGCCCTTGAAGACCCGCAGCAGGCGGAGATCCATGTCGCTGAGCTGCCCGAGCAGCGCGCGACTCTTCGGTTTCTTTGCTTGCATGAATGCGCAAGTGAACATTGATATTGCGATATTCAAAAGACTAATTGGCCTACCGACAATGTGCAATATCAACATAAGGAGGAGGGGCGCCCCGCGCCGACCGACATGACCGACATCACCACCGCCCAGCAGGACGAAACCAACCTCCGCACCGACGCCGCGTGGCTCGACGCGCACTGGATGCCGTTCACGGCCAACCGCCAGTTCAAGGCCGATCCGCGCATGATCGTGTCGGGCAAGGGCGCGTATTACACGGACGCCGAAGGCCGCAAGATCTTCGACGGCCTGTCGGGTCTCTGGTGCACGGGCCTCGGTCACGGCCGCACGGAAATCGTCGAAGCCGTGAGCCGCCAGGTCGCGCAGCTCGACTACGCGCCGGCATTCCAGTTCGGCCATCCGAAATCGTTCGAGCTCGCGAACAAGATCAAGGACCTGACGCCGGCCGGCCTCGACTACGTGTTCTTCACGGGTTCGGGCTCGGAAGCGGCCGATACCTCGCTGAAGCTCGCCCGCGCTTACTGGCGCGCGAAAGGCAAGGGCACGAAGACGCGCCTGATCGGCCGAGAAAAGGGCTATCACGGCGTGAACTACGGCGGTATCTCGGTCGGCGGGATCGGGCCGAACCGCAAGCTGTTCGGCCAGGGGATCGACGCCGACTTCCTGCCGCACACGCAACTGGCCGAGAACAAGTTCTCGCGCGGGATGCCCGAGCACGGCGCCGAGCTGGCCGATCGCCTGCTCGACCTGATCGCGCTGCACGACGCATCGAACATCGCGGCCGTGATCGTCGAGCCGTTCTCCGGTTCGGCGGGCGTGGTCGTGCCGCCGAAGGGCTATCTGAAGCGCCTGCGCGACATCTGTACTGCGCACGACATCCTGCTGATTTTCGACGAAGTCATCACGGGCTTCGGCCGGGCCGGCGCGATGACGGGCGCCGACGCGTTCGGCGTGGTGCCGGACATCATGAACTTCGCGAAGCAGGTGACGAACGGCGTGCAGCCGCTCGGCGGCGTGATCGCGACGAAGGAAATCTACGACACGTTCATGGCCGCGGGCGGCCCCGAGTACATGCTCGAGTTTCCGCACGGCTACACGTATTCGGCGCACCCGGTGGCGTGCGCGGCCGGCGTCGCGGCGCTCGACCTGCTGGTGAAGGAAGACGCGGTAGCCCGCGTGCGCGATCTCGTGCCGCATTTCGAAGCCGCGGTGCACGGGCTGAAGGGCCAGCGCCACATCACCGACATCCGCAACTACGGGCTGGCCGCCGGCCTGACGATCGCGGCGCTGCCGGGCGAGCCGGCGCGGCGCCCGTACGAGATCGCGATGCGCTGCTGGGCGAAGGGCTTCTACGTGCGCTACGGCGGCGACACGATCCAGCTCGCACCGCCGTTCATCTCGGAGAAGCGCGAGATCGACAACCTGGTCAACGCGTTGTCCGATGCACTGAACGAAGTGGACTGAGCCGCCGCGCGTCCCCCGCGATCACCGAATTCACGAAAGAGCCTCAACTGATGAAACACGACAGCAACGTAACCTCCACCGTCGGCCACCTGATCGACGGCAAGCGCGTCGACGGCGGCAGCCGCGTCCAGCCGGTGTTCGACCCGGCCACCGGCGAATCGCACAAGAGCGTCGCGCTCGCCGACAAGCTGACCGTCGAAGCCGCGATCGCGTCCGCACAGGCCGCGTTCCCGGCGTGGCGCAATACGCCGCCGCTGAAGCGCGCCCGCGTGATGAGCCGCTTCAAGACGCTGCTCGAAGAGCATGCCGACGAGCTGTGCGCGCTGATCACCGCCGAGCACGGCAAGGTGCTCGCCGATGCGATGGGCGAACTGCAGCGCGGGATCGAGAACGTCGAATATGCGACCTACGTGCCCGAGCTGCTGAAAGGCGAGCACAGCAAGAACGTCGGCCCCGCGATCGATTCGTGGAGCGAGTTCCAGGCGCTCGGCGTCGCGGCCGGCATCACGCCGTTCAACTTTCCGGTGATGGTGCCGCTGTGGATGTGGCCGATGGCCGTCGCATGCGGCAACACGTTCGTGCTGAAGCCGTCGGAGCGTACGCCGTCGTCGACGTTGCGCATGGCCGAGCTGGCGCTCGAGGCCGGCCTGCCGCCGGGCGTGCTGAACGTCGTGAACGGCGACAAGGAAGCGGTCGACACGCTGCTGACCGACCCGCGCGTGAAGGCCGTGAGCTTCGTCGGCTCGACGCCGATCGCCGAATACATCTATTCGACCGGCTGCGCGCACGGCAAGCGCGTGCAGGCGCTCGGCGGCGCGAAGAACTTCGCGGTGGTGATGCCGGACGCCGACATCGGCAACGCGGTGAACGCGCTGATGGGCGCGGCATACGGCTCGTGCGGCGAGCGCTGCATGGCGATTCCGCTGGTCGTCGCGATCGGCGACGAGACGGGTGATCGGGTCGTCGCGGGCCTGAAGGCCGAGATCGAGAAGATGAAGGTCGGCCCGGGCAACGGCGCGGGCGTCGACATGGGCCCGCTCGTCACGCAGCAGCATTTCGAGAAGGTGACGGGCTTCGTCGAGGCCGGCGTGGAAGCGGGCGCGACGCTCGTCGTCGACGGCCGCAGCGTGAAGGTCGACGGTCACGACGGTGGTTACTACCTCGGCCCGTGCCTGTTCGACAACGTGAAGCCCGGCATGCCGATCTACCAGCACGAGATCTTCGGGCCCGTGCTCGGCGTGATCCGGCTGAAGTCGCTCGACGAGGCGATGGCGCTGATCGACGCGCACGAGTACGGCAACGGCACGTGCCTGTTCACGCGCGACGGCGAGGCCGCGCGCTACTTCAGCGACAACATCCAGATCGGCATGGTCGGCATCAACGTGCCGCTGCCGGTACCGGTTGCGTACCACTCGTTCGGCGGCTGGAAGCGTTCGCTGTTCGGCGACCTGCACGCGTATGGCCCGGACGCCGTGCGCTTCTACACGAAGCGCAAGACGATCACGCAGCGCTGGCCGTCGGCCGGCGTGCGCGAAGGCACCGTGTTCAGCTTCCCGTCGAACCGCTGACGCGCCACCCGGCTGCATGCGTCGTCCGCCTGCCTGATGGCGGGCAACAACGCAACGCAATGCGGCCGGCGTGACCGCGAGGAGGCCCGCCCGGATCGGCGATCCGCGCGGGCTTTTTTACGTCTGCGCGGCGGGCGCGGAAGACGGCGGAAGGACGGTTACGGGGCGACCACGTGCCACATGTCCTTGAAGTTGTCGCCGTTGCGGTCGCCTTGTTTCATGTCCTTCGAGAAGAAGTACAGCGGCTTGCCCTTGTAGGCCCATTGCGGGCTGCCGTCGTCGCGCTTGACGATCGTGTAGGGCCCGACCGGAACGTCGGTCGCGCTGGCCTTGTACGGTGGCCAGAAGGATTCGCATTGGCCCGTGCACGCGCTGGTGCCGGCGTTGGCCTTGTCCTTGTCGAACGTGTAGACGGTCATCCCGTTCGCGGCGACGAGCGAACCGTTTTCGACTTTCGTGATCGAGCCTTGGGCCGACGCCGAAGCGGATGCGATGGCGAGCAGGGCGGAGCTGACGAGCAGCGCGGCTTTCATGGGGGCCTCCTGTAATCCGGTGGGCGGCCGCGATCGTGCACGGGCGAGCGTGCGCCAGGATCGCGATGAATGGTGCCGGAACGCGGTGCCGTTTCCGCCGGTGCGAGCGACGCAGGGTCGAATGGCGATGAACGGGGCGCTCAATTCACGATAGGCGGTTTTTGGCGGTGCTGCGAGAACATCGGGGGGCGTATCGGCCGCGCGTATGCGTCACGCAACGGCGCAGTGATTGCCGCCGTGCTTCGCTCCGGTATTTCACATCCGTCCCCGAAGCGCGCATTCCGAGGCATCAGCGCCGCACCCAGCGTGAAGCGTTCGCCCGAGCCGAACGTGTTGCCGAGATCGGTCAGCACACGCAGCAATTCTCCGCGACCGATCACGCCCAGCGCGCCGAACGGCGCGACGGCGATGCCGGCCCAGCGTGACAGCGACCAGCGTTCTGAATGCGCGTAAAGACCTGGGTGAGCCGATGTGAGAGGAGGGATCGACCGCAGACGGCAGGCGTGCGAAGGGGCCGCGTCCATCATGCCCGCGCGGGTCGGAACGGGCAATCGGGAGCCGGTAGAGCACCGACGGTCGACGCGCGATTACCGCCGCGTCACACCCACAGCCGATACATCCAGAACGATTCGTCCTCGATGAAGCGTTGTGTGAATTCGCTCGGCGAGAACCCCGTGATGCGCTTGACCTCGCGGCTCAGGTGCGCCTGGTCCGCGAACCCCTCGTCCAGCGCGAGCGTGGCCCAGTTGAACGCGGCGCCGGCTTCGAACCGGTCGCGCGCCGCAAAGAACGCGCTTTCCGTCCTGACGAGCGTTTGCCATTCGCGCAGCGATCGACCGCTGTAGGTCTTGATGCGCCGCTCGACCTGGCGCGGGCTGTGGGTATGCCGCCATTCGCGCGCCTGCAGGGCGAGGCGCTCGACCCAACTGCGTCCCGCATTGCGTAGCGACGACAGCGGCGTCGCGGGCCGTAACGCCTGCCAGCGAGGCGCAAGATGACGTTCGATCGCCGCCAGCGCATCGGCGTCGCGGTCCGCGCCGACCAGCGCATCGAGCAGCGGGTGCCAGTCGTGGCCGAGGCACGCATGTGCGTCGAGCACGCGGTCGTGGATGTCCGCCAGCGCGATGCCGAACAGCGTCCGTGCCGCATCAGCGGCGAAGCAGATCATGCCGATTCGTCCGCCCGTCGGCGCCCAGGCCACGGTAGGGGCCGAATGGCTGCCCGACAGCGTCACTGCGGCACCGAAGGGGCGCCACCGGGGCCCGTCGGCCGTGGGTTCGACGAAGCCCACGTCGAGATCCCGATACCACGACACGCATACGAGCGGCGTGGCCGGAAAATGCGAGAGCCGCTGCGCGTCGCTCAATGCGACCCCGCGCGTGTCGTGCAACACGATCGCGACCACCGCGCCCTGCAGGGCGGCCGGCGCGGGGTACAGCCGTCCATGCGGCGACCGCCCGTCGCCCGGCACGCGAGGCGCGCGAGGGGCGCGTGCCAGCGGATCGGGGCATGACAGCGGGATCGATGACGGGTCGGAGAACATGACGCTGGAGTATAGGGAGCGGCCCGACGCGTGTCGATGTCGTTTGCGTTCAAGACCGCCGGCATGCCGGTGCGGACAATCCGTCCCATGAACACCCGATCCACATCCTCATGTCCATTCCATGCGGGCGCTGCTGCGGTGGCGCCCGTGCTTCACCCGCCCGGCGTATGGCCGCCGGGGCCGCGTGCCGGCCTGACGGGTTGGGGGCTGCTGCGCGCGATGTCGCGCGACCTGCTCGGCACGCTGGCCGGCTGGCAGCGCGCATACGGTGACGTCGTGCACGTGCGCGTGTGGCCCGAGCACGCGGTGGTGGTGACCGATCCCGCACTCGTGCGCGAACTCCTGGTCACGCATCACGATGCGCTCGGGCGCTGGGAGCGTGCCGTCCGCGTGTTTGCGCAGGTCCACGGCCATAGCGTGCTGATCGCCGAAGGCGACGCGTGGCGCGACAAGCGGCAGGCATTGCAGCCGAATTTCATGCCGAAGGCTGTGCAGACGTTCGTGCCGTCGATCGCGGCGACGGCCGGACATGCGCTCGCGCAGTGGCCCGCGCACGATCCTGACTGGCCGATCGAAAGCGCGCTGACGTCGCTGGCGATGGACGTGATCATGCGCACGATGTTCTCCAACGCGATCGGCGACGATGCACGTGCGGCCGAGGAAGCCGTGCGGGCGGTGAGCGCGGCGGCCAACGCCGATTTTTACTGGCCCGCGAGCACGCCGGACTGGGTGCCGTGGAAGCGCGGCAAGGCTAGGGCGATGGCCGTGCTGAACGGGCTGATCGACCGGCAACTGCATGCGCGTCTTGACCTGCCTGCGCGTGCGTGGCCCGACGATCTGCTGTCGCGCCTGTTGCGGCTGCATCGGGACGACGCGCGGCGATGGCCGCTGCGAGCCGTGCACGACGAATGCATGACCGCGTTCCTCGCCGGCCACGAGACGACGGCCGGGGCACTGACCTGGTGGGCGTGGTGCATGGCAACGAATCCGGCGGCGCAGGCCGCCGCGCGCGATGAAGTGTCGCGCGCGCTGGGTGGTTGCGCACCGTCCGCCGAGACGCGATCGTCGTTACGCTACCTGACGCACACGCTCGAGGAAACGCTGCGCCTGTATCCGTCCGCCCCGATCCTGATCAGCCGTCGCGCGTCGCGGCCGATCGTGCTGGGGCCGTGGCAGTTTCCCGCGCGGACGCTGTTCATGCTGCCGCTGCAACTCATGCAGCGCGATGCGAGATGGTTCGACGCGCCCGACGTGTTTCGTCCCGAGCGCTTTGCCGACGACGTGCCGGCCGCACCGCGCGGAACCTACATGCCGTTCGGCACGGGCCCGCGCGTGTGTCTCGGGCAGCATCTGGCCATGACCGAAATGACGGTCGTCGCGGCGATGATCCTGCAGCGCTATGTGTTGTCGGCGCCGCCCGGCGGGGTGCCGCCGCGGCCGGTGCTGAACGTGACGCTGCGGCCGGACCGGCCGCTGCATCTCGCGATCGCGCCGGCGGGTGAGCGTTCCGCGTGATGCGGACGGCGCGGCCGGGGCGAGCGGGCGACTGAGTCGACGGCAGATCGAACGCGACGGCAGGCGCGGCTGATTCGCGCGTCGCGAACGCTTGCGATTTGCGACACGCAACGAAATCGAATCGTCGGAACGTAAATGCGTGCCTGCCGCTGCGTTCGGCGCCACTGGCGGGGCCTCGCGCAGCACCTATGCTTGAAGGGCCCAGGCCGGGCGGAGCCCAAGGAGGATGGTCATGCGCATGCTTCTCAACATACGAATCCCTCATGAGCCGTTCAACACGCTGGTGCGCGACGGCAGCGTCGGCGACGTGATCGGGCGAATACTCGAAGCGGTCAAGCCGGAGGCCGTGTATTTCACCGAGCAGAACGGCGGGCGCGGGGCTGTCGTGATCGTCGACGTGAATGATCCGTCGCAGATCCCGGCGCTCGCGGAGCCGTGGTTCCTGATGTTGAATGCCGACTGCGAGTTCCGCGTGGTGATGTTGCCGGACGATCTCAAGAACGCCGGGCTCGCGCAGATCGGCGCGAAGTGGAAGTAGACGTGGCGGGAAGCAGCGCATGACGATGCCCCGGCTCGAGAACGGGGAGGCGGCATGGCGCGCCGTCGTGCGCGTGCCGGTTATCGCGCCGGTTGCGACGGTCCGGCGTTCGCTGCTTCCCCGTGTTTCGGCCGCAATAGCAACAGCAGTCCGCTCAGTGCCGCAGCAGCGACGAACACGAAAAAGAACTGTTCGTTCCATTGGCGCAGGCTGTCGGACGCCACGCCGCCGTGACTCCCGGCCGACGCGCCGGCTTCCAGCAGGAACGTGAAGACGGCCGGCACCGGCGCTGAACCGAGGTAGGCCAGGAACGCGAACTGCAGCCGGCCGCGGGTCAGGATCGACCAGACGTTCTTGCCCGTCAGGCAACTGACCAGCACCACCGGCGGGACGAGCACGATCGATGCGGCACTGATCGCACACAGCAGCAGCCAGCCAAGTCCGATGATCGGAATGAGCGACATGAGTCGGGGCTCCTGGTTTAGGGCAATCCTGTTGTCGACGGCGCCTGCGCATCGGTGTGACCGGATGACCCCGGCATGCGGCACTTCACGGAGTGTGCCCGATTCCACGCCGGTTGCCATCCACCGGGATCGATGCAGTCATCCGGCCGCGTCTTCCCCCAGCGCCTGGATGAAGCGCGAAAACAGCTCCGGCTGCGACGAAATCCCGAGCTTCGCGTACAGGTGCCGCCGGTGCACCTTAACCGTTTCGGGGGATATCGCGAGCCGCTCGGCAATCGCCTTCGACGAATTGCCGCGCAGCACCATTCTCGCGATCGACATCTCCCGATCGGTCAGCACGCCCGCGCCGAAGCGGGCAAGCGCCTGCTCGACCCGTGCACCGAGATCGGCATCGGGCGTCGCGCGCGCCGCGTCGCCCACCAGCCGCCAGTGCTGGCGGATCGCCGCGAGCACCCACGGCATCGCGGCCGTCAGCTTGCCGAGCGGCTCGACGTCGAACCGCGTGCCCGCGCCGAGCGACAGCGACAGCAGCAGGTCGGCGCTCGGCCGCGCGAGGATCTGGATCTCGTCGTCGCCGACTGCATCGCGGAAATAGCTCAGGAAATATTCGCTCTGCCGGAACAGGTCGGGCGCGACTTCCTCGAGCCGGTAGCAGCCGTCGGCGAGCCCGTCGTGCGCGGCCTGCAGGAAAGGGTCGAGCAGATACACGCCGTTCAGGTAGAGCGGCACGGGCGATGCGGCATCGGTGCCGCCCTTGTCGTATTCGTCGAGCACGAGCGGTACGCCGTCGGGCCCGATCGCGGTTGCAAGCGCGTTGTCGAACGGCACCATTTCATTGAGCAGCAGCACCAGGAACCGCCAGAAGCGCGGCTGGCCGAGATGATCGATTGCGCGGCCGAGTGCCTGGTGCATCGCGATTTCGGAAAAGAGACGATCCATACCACCACCGGAAGGGCGTAACACGAAGGGGGAATAGCGGTCCTGAAATTGGCTTCCTAGACTGCCACGCAATCAATCGGGCCCGAGTATGGGCGTTCAAAAATAAGTGGCAAAGGATTGGTCCAAGCACAGGAGAACGAAATGGCGATGATGTCGGAATCGACGGGCACGCTGCAAGCGGCGCCTGCAACGGAAGACGCGCCGCGCGCGCTATCGCAGACGCTCAGCGTGCGCGATGCGGTGATGATCACCGTATCGGGCGTGACGCCCGCGAGTTCGATCTTCGTGATCGCGCCGTTCGCGATCCAGCAGGCCGGCAGCGGCGCCGTGCTGTCGTTCCTGCTCGGCGGCATACTCGCGCTGGCGTTCGCGCTCTGCTATGCGGAGCTCAGCGCCGCGCACCGCAGCGCGGGCGGCGAATACGTGATGGCCAAGCGCGTGTTCGGCACGCTGCCCGGCTACCTGACCTTCATCACGGTGCTGTCCGTGAGCGTGTTCATCCCGGCGGTGCTCGCGAGCGGCGCCGCGCCCTACCTGAACAACGCGCTCGGCACGCATTTCGGCAACCAGACGGTCGCGCTGACGATCGTGCTGGTCAGCTATCTGCTCGGCATGCTGAACATCAAGACGAACGCGTGGATCACGGGTGCGTTTCTCGTCGTCGAGATCGGCGTGCTGATGCTGATCGCGGGCCTCGGCTTCGGTTCGCCGCATCGTGGCGCCGACGCGCTGATCGCGCCCGTCGTCGCGAGCGGCAACGCGCTCGTGCCGGCGACGCTCGCCGCGATCGTCCCCGCGATCGGCACGGCGATCTTCTGCTACAACGGCTTCGGCTCGGCTGCCTATCTCGCTGAAGACCTGCGCGGCGGCAACCGCAATGTCGCGAAGGCGGTGATCTACTCGCTGCTCGTGATCCTCGTCGTCGAACTGATTCCGCTCACCGCGATCGTGCTCGGCGCGCCGTCGCTGACCGAGCTGACGAAGAGCGCCGACCCGATCGGCTACGTGGTGCGTTCGTTGAGCAATCCGGCCGTGTCGCGCGTGGTCAGCGGCGGGATCTTCCTGTCGGTGTTCAACGCGATCATCGCGATCGTGATCACGATGGGCCGGCTGCTGTACAGCAGCGGCCGGCACGCGCTCTGGTCGCGCACCTGCAACCGCGCCTTCTCGACGATCCATCCGCGCTTCGAATCGCCGTGGCTCGCCACGATCGCGCTCGCGGTGCCGTCGGCCGGGCTCGTGTTCGTGTCGAGTCTCGACGAGCTGACCGCATTCACGGTCGACCTGCTGCTGCTGATCTATCTGGTCGTCGGGCTGGCCGCGCTCGCGAGCCGCTTCGTGCGCCGTGACGTCGAACATCATTACCGGATGCCGTTGTGGCCCGTGACGCCGCTCGTCGCGGTAGCCGGCGCCGCGTATACGCTCTACACCACGCTCGCAACGGCAACGAAACCCACCGACCTGATCATCATCGCGGGGCTGCTGGTCGCGGCGCTCGTGATGTATGCGGTCTGGGCGCGCCACAGCGAAGCCTTCCGCACGCTCTGAGCGGCGGATCAAGGCTTGCCGTATCGAGACACTGACACACCGAACCATTGAGAGACTGGAGGAATTGCATCATGCGCACGAGGGATCTCGGCATCCGCATCGGACTCGGCACGCCGGGCCGCTTCAACGCGATCACGGACGTTCCGGGCGTGCGGGTCGGACATTGCACGCTGAACGTCGAGAACGGCGATGCATCGATCCGCACCGGCGTCACCGTCATCGAGCCGCGCGCGGGCGCCGCGCACGATTCGCCGTGCTTCGCGGGCGTGCACGTGCTGAACGGCAACGGCGACGCAACGGGGCTCGAATGGATCCGCGAGGCCGGCCTGCTGACCACGCCGATCGCCTATACGAACACGCACAGCGTCGGCGCGGTGCGCGATGCGCTCGTCGTGAACGAGCGCGAAGCGGCGGCCGGCCGCGTGTACTGGTGCATGCCGGTCGTGATGGAAACCTACGATGGCTTGCTGAACGACATCTGGGGGCAGCACGTGAGCGCCGCGCACGTGCAGCGCGCGCTGGCCGCCGCGCAGTCGGGGCCGGTTGCCGAAGGCGGCGTGGGCGGCGGCACGGGGATGATCTGCCACGAGTTCAAGGGCGGCATCGGCACCGCGTCGCGCGTGCTCGCGGCCGATGCGGGCGGCTGGACCGTCGGCGCACTCGTGCAGGCGAACTACGGCGTGCGCGAGATGCTGCGCGTGGCCGGCTACCCGGTCGGCGAAGTGCTGCGGCACGTGCCGTCGCCGTTCCGCACGCCGGACGCGCAAGGCGAGGCAGGGATGGGGTCGATCGTCGTGACGATCGCGACCGACGCGCCGCTGCTGCCGCACCAGTGCACGCGTCTTGCGCAGCGCGCGAGCGTCGGGCTGGCGCGGGCAGGCGGCGGTACGGAGGATTCGAGCGGCGACATCTTCCTGGCGTTCGCAACGGGCAACGACGGCCTGCCGGCGGCGAACTACGGCAGCAAGGGCGCACCGACCACCGGCGTGAAGATGGTCAACAACGACCATATTTCCGCGCTGTTCGTTGCGGCGGCGGAAGCGGTGGAGGAAGCGATCGTGAATGCACTCGTCGCGGGCGGCGACGTCGAGTCGCGCGGGGCGCGGGTCGAAGGGCTGGGGCAGGCGCGCTTGCTGGATGCGTTGCGCGAGGTGGGCTGGCGGCCGGGGCGCGGCGCCTGAAACGGCATGCGCCGCTTCAATCGAAGCGGCGTGGGGCGGCGTGGCGATGCGGCGATCGGCCGGGCCGCGATCGGCCGGGCCGCTGCTCGCCCGCGCATGCAACGCGGGCGGTGCGGGCCTGGCCGTGACGACGCGGCGTCATGCTCAGCTGCCGAAGTAGATGTTGCAGAAGCTGACGGGGCCGACACACGCGTTCGGGTCTTCCTGCTTCGATTGCGAACGATCGACGCGGCCTGCGGCCTTCACGGCTTCAGCGCGGTTCGCCGGTTGCTGTGCGGCGTCTGCCGGCGCCGGCTGTGCGTGAGCAACGGCAGCGGTGAGCGACAGGGCAACGAGGGCGAGGTGCAGCGGCTTCATTTTGGTTTCTCCGGGGTGAGTGCCAGTCTCGCTGGCAGTGAGGAAACTATAGGCTCGCACTGCTTAAAGATTAATCACCGCGGCTGTAGAGCTTATTTCCATCCGGAACAAGGATCCCGTTGCGCACGCACCGATCGTCAATGGCGGTGCCGGTTGAACGGTGCGTCCTTGTCCAGCAGCGCGCTGCGCATGAAGTGCAGGCAGCCGACGATCCGCTGCATCCGGTGCCGCTCGTCGGGCACCGCATACCACGCCTGCAGCGTGTGCTGCGCCGCGCGGATCGCCAGGTTCACCGATTTCAGCGTGCGCGCGTGGTGGCCAGGCGTCGGATCGTCGAAGAAGCGCGGCAGCTCGTGCAGCACCGCGTCGATCGAACCGGTCCAGCGCAGCGTTTGCGGCGGCTTCGATTCGCAGAACGCGTTCAGCTCGTCGCGCAGGTCGATCACCGCATGGCCGACCTCGAGCGTCGACAGCATCCAGCGGAGCGCGTCGCGATGCTGTCGCGTGCGCCGCACGAGCAGCGTGCGCAGTTGTGCCATCAGGTCGTGCGTGCTCGACTGGAAGCGCTGCGCGAGACGCTCCGTCGGCCCTTCGCACGCCAGCGTGACCTGGCGGCGCAGGTCGTGCGCGATGCGGCTCGTGAGCCACGGCATGTGGGCGGGGAACACGACCGCGAACACGAGCGAGCACGCGAGCATCGCGATGACGATCGCCAGGCCGTTGTTGATCAGCACCTCGGGCGTATACGCGATCGCGTTGTCGGGCCCCGCGAGCAGGCAGAAGAACACCGCGAAGCCGATTCCGTAGCCGGACAAGCCCGGCCGCATCGCGAGAAACGCGCCGAGGCCGAGCACCGGCGCGAGCGCGGCGCACAGCAGCGGGAATCCCTCGATGTTCGGATACACGTAGCACAGGAACACGTAGCCGACCGCGGTCGCGAACGCCGCACCGACGCCCATCTGCGCGACGAACTTCGGCGCGCGCGGCGACGTCGAGCTGAGCGCGCACGCGATCGCGGTGGCGATCACGGCGAGCGGGCCGCTCGGCCATTCGGACGCAATCCAGAACGCGCTCATCGCGCCGACGGCGACGATCGTGCGCAGGAACGCGAAGCCGACGAAGAACGAATTGGTCTTCACCGCGTAGTGCGTGACCGAGCGCTCGAACGCGTGATCGTCCTGGTCGAGCGACGCATAGGTGTCGGCGTAGCCGAGATATTCGCCGATGAAGCGGTACAGCAGTTCGATCGCGGTATCGAAGTCGAGCAGGCCGCCGGCCGCGTGGGCTTCGATGTCGCGCCGCGATGCGCGCGCGGCTTTCGGCAACGCGCTGTGGAAGCGGCGCAGTTCGAGCAGCGCGCCGGAGGCCGGCGCGATGCCGCGCTGCCGCTCGTCGCGCAGTGCGGCGAAGCGCTGCGCGAGCGCGTCGACGTGCGGCGCCAGCGCATCGAGCACCGCGTCCGAGCCATTGGCACGCAGCCGCTTGACGAGCTGGTGCAGCGCATGCAGCCGCGTGCACGCGTTCATGAACTCGCTGTTCAGCCGCGCGAGGCGTCGGCTGCGCGCGCGAATGTGCGGATCCTCGAACGACGCGAACGCGCGGTTGGCCTCGAAGCCGACGATGTCGTCGACGAAATCGGCGAAGCGCCGCTCGAAATCGCCGCGCGCGACGTCGCCCGCGAGTGCGCCGGCCGTGAACGCCGCGAACGTCGCATGGCGGGTGCCCAGCGAACGCATCAGCGCCTTCGCGGAGCTGAGCGGCAGGATCAGCGCGCTGACCGCGCCCGAGCACGCGATGCCGAGCGCGACTTCCGCGGCGCGCGTGAGCGCGGACTGGAACAGCGTCTGCGGGGTCATCACGGCCGGCAGGCCGATCAGCGCGGCCGTGTAGCCGGCGAGCACGAAGCCGTACCAGCGGAAGTGGCGGTTGCGCACCGCGAGCGCGATGCAGGTGCCGATCCACAGCGTGATGCCGGCCATGTACAGCTCGGGCTGCTGCGCGAACAGCCCGCCGAGCGCGAGCGCGGCGACGAGGCCGGCCGCCGTGCCGAGCACGCGGTAGAAACTCTTCGCGAACACCATCCCCGACAGCGGCTGCATCAGCACGAACACGGTCGTCATCGCCGTGCGCGGCTGCGACATCTCCAGGCGCATCGCGATGCCCATCGCGAGGAGCGCCGCGAACACGGTTTTCGCGAGGTGCAGCCAGATCAGCCCGTCGCTCGCGGCCCAGTCGCGCGCCGCGTCGCCGAGTGGATCGAGCCAGGTTCTCCATCGTGCCGGTTCGATGGAAGGACGCTCGATCGCAGGTTGTGGCTTCATGAAAAGAGGGGGCCGGTACGGGGCCAGGCACGGTGCGCGGCGCGTCCGAACGGGTCCGTTCGACTGTTGAGGCGCCGATTGTAGGAGGGCGGCGCCCGCGCATTAACGCAGCTGCCGGGAAACGATAGTTGCAGCCGGAGTAACAATCTGTCGCATCCCGTGGAGGAAAATAGCGGCTCCGCTACAGGTTGCTCACAGGAATGGATACGCTACAAAACATGCGGGTGTTTTCGCGCGTCGTCGAGACGGGCAGTTTCACCGCCGCCGCGCAATCACTGAATTCGACGACGGGCGCGATGTCGCGCGCGGTGTCGGAACTCGAGGCGCGTCTGCGCACCCGTCTGATGAATCGTTCGACGCGCCGTCTCGCGCTCACGTCGGCCGGCGAAAGCTATCTGCGGCGCTGTCGCCAGATCCTCGCCGACGTCGATCGCGCGGAAGAAGAAGCGAGCTGCGCGCACGAACGGCCGGCCGGCGTACTGCGGATGCACAGCTTCGCGAGCGTCGGTCATCACTATGTGTTGCCCGCACTGACGCGCTATCACGCGCAGTTTCCGGGCGTGTCGATCGAACTGTCGCTGTCGCAGCGCATGCCCGACCTGTTCGACGGCACGAGCGACATGGCCGTCGTGACAGCGTCGTCGCTGCCCGATTCGGAACTCGTGTCGCACCTGCTCGGCTCGACCTTCAGCATCCTGTGCGCGTCGCCCGACTATGTGAAACGCCACGGCGCACCGGTACGCCCGCAGGATCTCTCTGCGCACGCGTGCCTGACGCTGTGCACGCCGGCATTCCCGACGCACGAATGGGTGCTCGAGGGGCCGGAGGGTGTCGAGCAGATCCACGTCGCGGGGCCGGTGCAGACCAATACGGCCGAATCGCTTGCCCTCGCAATCCGCGACGGCATCGGGATCGGCATGCTGCCGCTGTACTCGGCGATCGACGCGCTGCGCGACGGCACGCTCGTCCGCGTGCTGCCCGCGCATATCCTGCAGAAGATGAACGTGTACGCGCTGTATCCGTCGCGCCGCTTCGTCGATGCGAAGGTGCGGACCTGGGTCGAGATGCTGCGTGCCCAGGTGCCGGGGATGATCGCGCGCGACGTCGAGATGCTGAACGCGATCGATCGCGAACCGCAGGCCGCCTGAGCGGCGGCCTTGCACCGGCGCATGGCCGCACTGCCGGTGTCTTCCCTTCAAGCCAATCGAAGCCAACGCAACCCGCGCCGCGCCTGCATGACGTCGTTCATGCGGGCGCGGCGCGGCGTCATGCCGTTACAACGCAGGCTTGGCAGCCGCGCCCGATTCCGTCGTCGGTTCGCCGGCGTGGCCGTAGGCGGCCTGCGCAGCCTTCCGTTGCGCGAGACGCTTTTCGTGGAGTCGTTCCTGTGCCGCCATGATGTCGTCCGGATAGTTGTTGACTTCGCCGCGCGCCGGGTTGTAGCCGACCGACTCGAGATCGATCAATTCCTGCAGCACTTGTGCGCGCGTGACGGGCGACTGGGCCGACTGGGCGAAAGACAGGGCCGGTGCAGCGAGCAGGACGGCAGCGGCGGCGGTAACGACGAGCGATTTCACGAGGTTCTCCTGGGGCGGGGTGGGCGGCCGGTTCGACGCGCGATGCGTGACCCCGACCTTTGCTGGCAGTCTACGCAGCGCCCGCGCGCGTAAAAACCCCGATTCCAGGCAGGCTGCCTTCCAGATGGAACAACATTGGGGCAGGCCGCCCGCGGCCGGCGAACCCGTGTGCGGACGCAGGTTCGTGGCCGTCGGGCGACGAGGCATCGCACCGGTCAGAAGCGCGTGCGCATGCCGATCGTGCCGACGATCTGGTTCGCGGTGCTCGATGCGCCGCCCGAGCCGGTGATGAACGCCTGGTAGCCGCGGCCCGCTGCGTGCTGGTACATCGCTTCCGCATAGACGTCCGTGCGGCGCGACAGCTTGTAGACGGCCTGCAGGTCGACCTGGTGCCACTTCGGATCGGTGCCGTGCTTGCTGTCGGGGTTCGACACGCTGGCGTCCGTGTACACGTAGGCTGCGCCGAGGCTGACGGCCGGCGTCACCGCATAGCGCACGTTCACGTCGTAGTTGTTGAACGCGACCTGGCCGGTCGAGCCGAACGAACCCGTGTTGTCGTACTGCGAACGCGTATAGACGAAGCCGACGGTGGCCGGGCCGAACCCGTAGCTGATGCCGCCGCCGTACGAACGCATGCGGTCCGAGCCGATCGACCAGCCGCCCTGGTTCAGGCTCTTCGCTTCGGCCGCATCGGTCGCGCCGGGGCTCGCGCTCGTCGAGCCCTTCGTGCCGTTCATCTGCAGGTACGCGCCGGCCAGCTTCAGCGGGCCGTTCGTGTAGCTCGCCGCGACGCTGTACGCGCGGTTCGCGCCGAAGTTGGTCGCGTTCGAGAACGCATACATCGCGCCGACCTTGAAGCCCGCATAGGTCTCGCTCGTGTACTTGACCGCGTTGTTGATGCGCAGCGAGTGGTTCAGGTTGTCGTTGTCGAACGGATGCGCGAAGCTCGTGTCGCCGAAGTCGCCGGCCGTGGCCGACAGCGGCGCGACGAAGTCGACCATCGTGTCGTACTGGCGGCCGAGCGTCAGCGTGCCGTAGCCGTTCTGGCTCAGGCCGACGTACGCGTGGCGGCCGAACAGCTTGCCGTCCTGCCCGAGCCCGCCGTTGTTCACGTTGAAGCCGTTCTCGAGCACGAACAGCGCCTTCAGGCCGCCGCCGAGATCCTCGGTGCCGCGAAACCCGACGCGGCTGCCGTTGACGGTGCCGCTGTTCAGGCGCCACAGCGATGCACCGTTGGCGTTGTTGGTGTAGACGATGCCGGCGTCGATCAGGCCGTACAGCGTGACCGAGCTCTGTGCGTGAGCGAGCGGGGCGAACAGTGCGGCGGTGCATGCGCCGGCGATGAGGGTTTTTTTCAAGTCAAGGCTCCTGCGTGTGGGACTGGGAATGAAAGCTGGGCGCAAGTATAGAAACGCATGGCGCGCGCAAGGCCGCCGGCGCCGCGAGCGCACCTTTCCGGATCCGGCAAGAGTCCTTCACAGAACTGACACGATGTGGCGCGCGCGCCTGATGGCGGCGGTTTTTGCGCGATTGCGCACGGATGGCATCCGTTCGTCCGTGACCGGCTGTCGCGTCGTTGCAACGTGCGCGGGGCGCGGCACGGCGGTTGATCGGCGTGACCGGCGCGCGGAGAATGAGGCGTTCGCGCCGACGACGGGTGTCACACGCATGAGAAGACGCGTGCGTATCACCGATCGCCGCGTTTCATCGATACTCGTCAACTGGATCGCACGGCCGCCGACGCAATGCGCGCGGCTGTTCTCATGGATGCCACGGGGAGACTTCACATGAATCTGTTCAACGTACGCCTGCGCGGCCGCGACGGCCTGTTCACGATCGGCATAGACGGCGGCACGATCGCGCGGGTCGACGCCCAGCCGGCACCGGTCGCGCCCACGGGCACAGCGGACCTCGACGCGGGCGGCCGCCTGGCGATTGCGCCGCTCGTCGAGCCGCATATCCACCTCGACGCGGTGCTGACGGCCGGCGAGCCCGCGTGGAACATGAGCGGCACGCTGTTCGAGGGCATCGAGCGCTGGGCCGAACGCAAGGCGACGATCACGCACGAGGACACGAAGACGCGCGCGCATGCGGCGATCGGCATGCTGCGCGATCACGGGATCCAGCACGTGCGTACGCACGTCGACGTCACGGATCCGACGCTCGCCGCACTGAAGGCGATGCTGGAAGTGAAGGACGAGGCACGCGGGCTGATCGACCTGCAGATCGTCGCGTTTCCGCAGGAAGGCATCGAATCGTTCGACGGCGGCCGCGCGCTGATGGAGCAGGCGATCGACCTGGGCGCGGACGTCGTCGGCGGGATTCCGCATTTCGAGAACACGCGCGAGCAGGGTGTCAGCTCGATCCGCTTCCTGATGGATCTCGCGGAGCGCACCGGCTGCCTCGTCGACGTGCATTGCGACGAAACCGACGATCCGCATTCGCGCTTCCTCGAAGTGCTCGCGGAAGAGACGCGCGTGCGCGGGATGGGGGCGCGCGTGACGGCGAGCCACACGACCGCGATGGGCTCGTACGACAATGCGTACTGCTCGAAGCTGTTCCGCTTGCTGAAGCGCGCAGGCCTGAACTTCATCTCGTGCCCGACCGAGAGCATCCACCTGCAAGGGCGCTTCGACACGTTTCCGAAGCGGCGCGGCGTCACGCGCGTCGCGGAGCTCAACCGCGCGGGCATCAACGTGTGCTTCGGGCAGGATTCGATCAAGGACCCGTGGTATCCGCTCGGCAACGGCAACATCCTGCGCGTGCTCGATGCGGGCCTCCATATCTGCCACATGATGGGCTACCAGGACCTGCAGCGCTGCCTCGACTTCGTGACCGACCACAGCGCGACGACGATGCATCTCGGCGACAACTACGGCATCGCGGTCGGGCGTCCGGCGAATCTCGTCGTGCTCGACGCGGACAGCGACTACGAAGCAGTGCGCCGGCAGGCCAAGGCGACGCTGTCGATCCGTCACGGGAAAGTGATCCTGCGGCGCGAACCGGAGCGCGTCACGTATCCGGATTGACGCGGACGTGACGCAGGCGGCGGGCGATCCCGGCCCGTCCGGCGTCATGTATTCACGAAATGCATCAGTCGATTCGAAAAATACGTTTGTCTCATGATGGGCGCCGGCCTACGATGCGGTCCTGACGGCGGCGTGCGTGTTGCGCGCCGTTTTTTCGATTCCAATCGCCGACCCCATGCGCCCCGATCTCCCGTCCGCTCCCGCATCCTCCTCGCCGGCCGCCAGCCCGTTCGCGCGCGTGGCCGTCGTCACGATCCTGACCGGCGTCGGCGCGGGCCTCGGCGGCATGCTGCTCGCGCTGCTGTTGCATGCGATCCAGCACGTCGCGTACAGCTACAGCGTCGCGCACGTGATCGGCACCGAGAGCTTCCTGACCGGCGTGACCGGCGCCGATCCGCTGCGCCGGCTCGCGGTGCTGGTCGCCTGCGGGATCGTCGCCGGCGGCGGCTGGTGGGCGTTGTACCGGTATGGCCGGCCGCTCGTCAGCATCCGCCGCGCGGTGCGCGCGGCCGACCCGCGGATGCCGGCCGTCAGCACGACGGTTCACGCGCTGCTGCAGATCGTCACCGTCGCGCTCGGCTCGCCGCTCGGCCGCGAAGTCGCGCCGCGCGAGATCGGTTCGCTGCTTGCCGGGCGGCTGGCGCATGCGGCGGGGCTCACGCCCGACGACTGCCGGCTGATGGTCGCGTGCGGTGCGGGCGCGGGCCTCGCGGCCGTCTACAACGTGCCGCTCGGCGGCGCGATCTTCGTGCTCGAAGTGCTGCTCGGCACGTTCGAACTGCGTGCGCTCGTCATCGCGGTCGCGACGTCGGCGATCGCGGCGGCCGTTGCGTGGATCGGCCTCGGCAACGAACACCAGTACACGGTGCCGCCGTTCGTGCTCAGCACGCCGCTGGTGATGTGGTCGATCGTCTGCGGGCCGCTGTTCGGTCTTGCCGCGTACGGCTTCGTGCGGCTCACGACCCAAGCCCGCGCGAACGCACCGAAAGACTGGCGGCTGCCGGTGCTCGCGCTGGTCAACTTCGCGGTGATCGGCGTGCTCGCGATGCGGTTTCCGCAATTGCTCGGCAACGGCAAGGGCCCGGCATCGCTGGGCTTCGACGGCACGCTGACGATCGGTCTCGCCGCGGCGCTGCTCGTGCTGAAGGTGCTGATCGAGGCCGGCAGCCTGCGGGCGGGTGCGGAAGGCGGCCTGCTGACGCCGGGCCTCGCGAACGGCGCGCTGCTCGGCGTCGTGCTCGGCGGCCTGTGGAGCCTCGTGTGGCCGGGCGCGTCGATCGGCGGATGCGCACTGATCGGTGCGACCGCGTTTCTCGCCGCGTCGATGCAGATGCCGATCACGGCGGTCGTGCTGCTGCTCGAATTCACGCGCGCGGATCACGACAGCCTCGTGCCGATGCTGCTTGCGGTGGCCGGCTCGCTCGTCGCGTACCGGTTCGCGCAGCGGCTGGCGGAGCGGCGGGAAAGTGCGGTTGCGACGGTGCGCGAACACGCAGCGGCTACGCACTGACGCGCATGAGCTGTCAGGAAGCAGGAAACGCACCGGCATCAGAAACCGGCGAGCCACCAGAGAAATTAACGGCTTGCATCCGTTCTGGTGAATACCGTTGCCGCGATGCGCGTGCTGGACGACGAAGCCGTAACGATCGGAGGTGCAAGCCGAACATCGCTGAAACGAACCACGCGTGATCGATCTATTGCATCCCGACACGGTTCTGCAGCGGTCGCCGACCCGGCGGGCGCGTTGTCCTCCCTGCGTTATTCACGATAGCTTTGCCAGTTCGCTCAAACTCAAGCTGTCAGAGAGAAAATGGCAACTTCGTACAAGTACGGCATTCATGAGGGCCTGCGCCGTGAAGAATTGCTCTTGCTGATCTTTATCGAAGAAACCGGCAAGGCGTTGGGTGTAGATGATGCGGTTGGCATTGCGATGGTATTGCTGGGGCAGCGTTTCATCCCCACGCGCGGCAAGTTCGCGAACGCGGTCAAGGACACCTCCATCGCGTCTGTCGTTTCGCGTCGTATGTTGCCGTACGAGCTAAAGCACCGGATATTGCCTACCGTCACCTCGTTCACTAGCCTTATCATGTTGCGCATCAAATTCACGCGGAATATCGGCGCGTTCGTCGGGCGCGCGATTCCCGGCGTCGGGTGGGTAATGCTGGCAACGGATGTATCGCTGATCACTTATTACACGGTCAAGACCTACAACGGCATGGTGAAGCCCGAGGATCGTCTGTATGGCTGACACATGGAAGCGTCTCGAAGCATTTATCACGAGCGATATCGGCGGGCTTCCGGTCCATCGAATCGAACTGAGTCGGGACACGGATCTCTATCACGATCTCGACATGGAGCCGGACGCTATCGACACGCTTATCAAGCGATGGGGGGGAGCGTTCGGTGTCGACCTGTCCGCGTTCGACATTCACTATTACTACCCGTCCGCGAAGCTCGGCATGGGTTCGTTTCTCGCTGCGGTCGTCAAATCGCCGTTTAGCCTTGATGCGCGGGAGAAGTTGGGCGGCAGGTCGCTGACACTCGGAATGCTGAAAGAGGCGATGGAGCGCGGGCGCTGGGAATCGTAATCTTCTGAAGGTCGCAGGCTGCTGGCCTGACACCTGTTCATGCGAACCACGCCGGATCGCCTCGTAAAACGCAGAACGCCCGCCAGATTCATATCCAGGCGGGCGTTTTTGCGTTTGCACTTTCCGCCATCCATTCCGGTTTGCGCCGGCGGTCGGCGGTGCTTCACAGATGGGTGTTCCGACGCCCGAATTCCGTGACGCCCCGGTGACGGATTCGAGAACCTGAAATTGACCGGCGCAATGACCGCCGAAGGCATCAAGGCAGACTGCGCGGTTCTGTGCAAGAATCCGCGCGTTTCCGCGCCTCAACCAACAACGACACGCGCGGACGTCCCTATCAGGAAACGAGGAGCTCAAGTTGATTCAGCGCATTTCCCAATTCTTCACGCAGGTGGTCCACCGCGTGTTGCCCGACCCGTTGATTTTCGCGATCCTGCTGACGATCGTCACGTTCGCGCTCGCGTTCGGCCTCACGCCGAACACGCCCGTGCAACTCACGACGATGTGGGGTTCGGGTTTCTGGAACCTGCTCGCGTTCTCGATGCAGATGGTGATGATCCTCGTCACCGGTCACGCACTCGCGAGTTCGCCGCCCGTGAAGCGCATGCTCGTGGCGCTTGCGAGCACCGCGCGCACGCCCGGGCAGGGCGTGATGCTCGTCGCGTTCGTCGGCGCGCTCGCGTGCGCGATCAACTGGGGCTTCGGCCTCGTGCTCGGCGCGATGCTCGCGCGCGAAGTGGCGCGCCGTGTCGCCGGCAGCGATTACCGGCTGCTCGTTGCGTCCGCCTACATGGGCTTCCTGAGCTGGCACGGCGGCTTGTCGGGATCGGTCCCGCTCGTCGCGGCCACGAAGGGCAATCCGATGGAGAAAACCATCGGGCTGATTCCCGTGTCGGAGACGATCTTCACCGGCTACAACGCGTTCATCACGATCGGCCTGATCGTGATGTTGCCGTTCCTCGCGCGCATGATGATGCCGAAGCCGGGTGACGTCGTCAGTGTCGATCCGGCGCTGCTGGCCGAACCGCCGAGCGTCGAGCGCCAGCTCGGGCCCGATGCGACGTTCGCGGAACGGCTGGAGGAAAGCCGCTTGCTGTCGGTCCTCGTCGCGGCGCTGTGCGCGGCGTTCCTCGTGCTGAAGTTCGTGCAGAAGGGCTTCGCGCTCGACATCGATACCGTGAACCTCGCGTTCCTCGCGGCCGGCATTCTGCTGCACCGTACGCCGATGGCCTATGCGCGCGCGGTGGCCGGCGCGGCGCGCGGCGCGTCGGGGATCATGATCCAGTTCCCGTTCTACGCGGGCATCCAGGCGCTGATGGATCACTCGGGGCTCGCGGGCGTGATCACGAAGTGGTTCGTCGATATCGCGAACGTGCACACGTTCCCGCTGCTCGCGTTCCTGAGCTCGGCCGTGATCAATTTCGCGGTGCCGTCCGGCGGCGGCCACTGGGTCGTGCAGGGCCCGTTCGTGATGCCGGCGGCCCAGGCGCTCGGCGCCGATCTCGGCAAGGCCGCGATGGCGATCGCGTACGGCGAGGCCTGGACCAACATGGCGCAGCCGTTCTGGGCGCTGCCCGCGCTGGCGATCGCCGGGCTCGGCGTGCGCGACATCATGGGCTATTGCGTGACGACGCTGCTGTTCTCGGGCGTCGTGTTCGTCGCGGGGATGTATCTGTTCTGACGGGGCGACGCGAGAGGCGGGCTGCCTATGCGTCCGCCTCTCGCGATCCCGAATCCGGCCTGCCGTCAGCCGAGCGACCGTGCGTCCGGCCGCTCGTGTCCGTGCCGCAACGCGAGGCTGGCGAACGCCGCGATGACGAGCGCGGTCGCCAGTAGCGTCAGCCCGTTCTTCGCGTTGCCGGTCGCCTGTTCGATTGCACCGACGACGGTCGGCCCGACGAACCCGCCGAGCAACCCGCACGTATTCACCAGCCCGAGTCCGCCTGCCAGTGCGTTACCGGCGAGCCGCGACGCGGGAAACGTGAAGACGATCGACTGAACGACGAAGAACATGAATGCGGCCACGCACACGCACAGGAGCCCCGCGGCAGGCGACGCATGCGCGGCGCCGACCATCCCGGCCGCCATCACGACCAGCCCCGCACACAGCATCCGGCGCGAATGCCGCGACTCGCGCGCAAAGCGCGGCAGTGTGGCGGCGCCGCACGCGGCGGCAAGCCAGGGCAGCGCGGTCAACAACCCGACCGCGAACGGCGAGAAGCGTCCCGATGCGCCGATGATGCCCGGCAGGAAGAAAATCACCGTGTAGATGGTCAACTGGTGGCAGAAGTACACGAAGATCGCGAGCCAGATCTGCGGATCGCGCAGCGCGGTGCCGAATGCATGGCCGCCGTGCGCGCCGGCCCCCGCATCCTGCTCGGCGGCCAGCGTGCGTTCGAGTGCACGCCCGGTTTCCGGGGCGAGCCACGGTGCGGTGCTCGGACGATCCGGCAGCCGTGTCCACACGACGAATGCGAGCAGGATCGCCGGAATGCCTTCGACGACGAACAGCCATTGCCAGCCGTGGAAGCCGAGCGTGCCGTCGAGCTCGATCAGCGCGCCGGCCAGCGGGCCGCCGACGATGTTCGCGATGCACACGCCAAGCAGGAAATAGCCGGTTGCACGCGCACGCTCCTCGCGGCCGAACCAGTACGTCAGGTACAGCATCACGCCGGGAAACAGGCCGGCTTCGGCGGCCCCGAGCAGCAGGCGCATCACGTAGAACGACGTCTCGCCGCGGACGAACGCCATGGCGACCGACAGTGCCCCCCACGTGATCATGATCCGCGTGATCCAGAAGCGCGCGCCGACGCGATGCATGATCAGGTTGCTCGGAATTTCGAAGAGCGCATAGGTCAGGAAGAACAGCCCCGCGCCGAGTCCGTACGCGGCCGATGAAATGCCGAGATCGACCCCCATCGAATGTTTGGCGAACGCGATGTTGGTGCGGTCGAGGAAGCTGATCACATACGCGGCGATCAGCAGCGGCAGGAGTTTGCGGAACAGCAGCCGGTTCAGCGACGCGCTCGCGTCGCCGGCGGCGGAAGACAGGGCCTGGGCGTGATGAGTGGACATGCGGACGACTCCGGTAAGGGCGAACCGGCGCGCACGGCAAGCACGGTGCGCCGCGTTCGGCAGATGCCGCTGCGATGCACGCAGCGGATGGGCAGACGACGGAGCCGCGCCGGCAGCGCTCGAACGGAGCGGGGCGATGATGGGCGTCCTGGCGCCGGCCGGCTCGGGCCGGCGCCTTGTCACTGCGCTTGCGGATTCTGGTGTTGGGGGGCTACCCGGCGATCAGAAATTCACCGCGTCGCCGCCCTTGAGTGCGAGCATCGCGCGCGCCTCGGCCGGTGTCGCGATCTCGAGCGACAGGCCTTCGAGCACCTGCCGCATTTTCAGGACCTGCGCGGCGCTCGATTCCGCGAGCTTGCCCGGCGCGATCCACAGCGAATCCTCGAGCCCGACGCGCACGTTCGCGCCTTGCGCCGCACCGATCGTCGCGAGAGGAATCTGGTTGCGGCCGGCGCCGAGGATCGACCACACGTAATCGCTGCCGAACAGGCGGTCGGCCGTGCGGCGCATGTGCATCAGGTCTTCCGGGTGGGCACCGATCCCGCCGAGCAGGCCGAACACGCTCTGCACGAAGAACGGCGGCTTCGCGAGCCCGCGGTCGACAAAATGCGCAAGGTTGTACAGGTGCGAGATGTCGTAGCACTCGAATTCGAAGCGCGTGCCGTTCGCCCCGCAGCGCGTGAGAATCGTTTCGATGTCGGCGAACGTGTTCTTGAACACGAGGTCGCGGCTCTTCTCGAGATGTTCGCGTTCCCACGGATGCTTCAGCTCGCGAAAACGCTCGAGCATCGGGTACAGCCCGAAGTTCATCGAGCCCATGTTCAGCGATGCGACTTCGGGCTGGAAATGCAGCGCGGGCTGGAGGCGTTCGTCGACCGTCATGTGCGGGCTGCCGCCCGACGTGAGGTTGATCACCGCATCGGTTTGCGCCTTGATGCGCGGCAGGAATTCGGCGAACACGGCCGGATCCTGGGTCGGCTTGCCGTCGGACGGATTGCGTGCGTGGAGGTGCAGGATCGCCGCGCCGGCCTCGGCGGCCGCGATGGCGGCCGTTTCGATCTCGTGCGGCGTGACAGGCAGGTACGGCGACATCGACGGCGTATGGATCGCGCCGGTCGGCGCACAGGTGATGATGACTTTGCGAGCGTTGGCCACGGATGGATTCCTTTCGGTGAACGATGCAGGGTGCGTCAGAGCACTTCGACGTTGCCGCAGACGGAGATGGCCTGCCCGGTGATTCCGTGCCCGCCCGGCGAGCACAGGAACAGCGCGGTCGCGGCGATCTCGGCCGGATCGGTCATGCGTCGCAGCGAAATCTTCTCGAGGTAGCGCGTCTCCATCTCGTCGTAACCGATGCCGAGCTGCTGTGCACGCGCCTGGATCACGCGGCGCATCCGCGGGCCGCGCACGATGCCGGGTTGAATGGCGTTCACGCGAATGCCGAGCGGCCCGAGTTCGATCGCGAGGCTCTTCACGAGACCGACCACGGCCCATTTGGTGGCCGCATACGGTGTGCGGAACGCGTAACCGAGCCGGCCTGCGACCGACGACAGCGCGATGATCGCGCCGCCGTGTTTCGCGTCGCGCAGCAGCGGCACCGCGTGGCGTGCGAACTGGAATTGCGCGGTCAGGTTGATCGCGACCGTTTGTTCCCACTGCACGGGGTCGATTTCGTCGATGCCGCCGGTCGGACCGGCGATGCCGGCGTTGTTGACGAGCACGTCGAGGCCGCCGAGCGTGGCCGATACGTCGGCGAACACGCGTTCGACGGCGGCCGGATCGGATACGTCGGCCAGCGTCGCACTGAGCGCGCCGGCTCCGGCGCGCGGCGGCCGGTCGGCGAGCGCTGAAATCGCGGCTTGCGACGCGTCGCATACATGCACGTGCGCGCCGCATTCGGCGAACGCGTCCGCGATTTCAAGACCGATGCCCGATGCGCCGCCCGTCACGAGGACGCGCAGGCCGTCATAGGGTTTCAGCAGGTCGGAAGCTGTCATGCCGGGTTGTCTCCATCGTTGATGTAGTCGGATCGCGGACGCTCGCGACGGGCGCCCGCGGCAGGCGGCCGCTACGGCTTCGCGTTCACGGTCCGCGGGGCCTGTTCCGCCCGCAGCGTCTCGGCGAGATCGTGTGCCGCGCCGCCGATGTCGAGCGCGATGCCTGCCCGCACGCCTGCGCCGTCGCGCCGTTCGAGCGCATCGACGATGGCGCGGTGCGCATCCATCGAGCGCCGCATGTGCGGGATATCGAGCGCGACCATGTTGAGGAAGGGACCGACGCGCATCCACAGGTTCTCGACGATCGCGAGCGTGCTTTCGCTTGCGCCGTGCGCGTAGATCGCGCTGTGGAACGCGAAATTGCTTTGCAGGTAAGCGCGCGAGCGGCCTGCCTCGACGTGCGCCTGCATCGTCTCGCAGATCTTGCGCACGGCCGCGATCTGCGCGTCGCTCATGCGTCCGCACGCGCGTTCGGCGATGCAGCCCTCGAGGGCGATGCGCACGTCGCGCAATTCGTCGAGCATGTCGAGCGTCATCGGCGGCACGACGAGCGCGCGATTCGGGCCATCGACCAGCGCGCGCTCCGCGTGCAGTCGGGTGAGTGCGGCGCGCACGGGCATCGTCGACGAGCCGACCGCCTCGGCAACGCTGCGCAGGCTCAACGCCTGGCCGGGCGCGAAACGGCCGCTCATCAACGCTTCGCGCAGTTGCTGGTAGACCTTGTCGGCCATCGTTTCCTGTTCAACGGCTTTCAGTGCGGGCGGGACGATGCGAGGCGCCAAGACGGGTTCTCCGGGGTTTGATCTGTGATGTGTGATCACACTTGCGATGTGCGAAGTGTTGACGATCGAAGGCATCGAGTCAAGTCGAACGGGATCGGGGAAAACGCGGGGGAGTAGAAAGGAATCGGTGTCCGGGAAGTTGGGTTATATCCTAGGCGAAGCAGGGATGGTGATGCCGCGAATCCCCGGGCAAACGGTATCGGGCGGAGACGATCGGCAATACTTTTTTCGTGTCAGGGATTTGATTCGTTTGCTCGAACAACGGTGGGGGAAAGCCGAGCGCGTCGAATATCCACCATCAAATGGCGGGTCGCTCGCAGGGCGACAGGGTGTCATCCTGTTCGAGGTGTCGGGATGGAGCGACGCACAGGGCCACGCCACACTATTCAACGGGCGCACGTGTTACGACCATTGCTACTTCAACGAGCCGGGTGCGCGGTATCGTACCGATCGCGCAAATTTCTGGAGTCTGTCATGAGGGAAGCCTGGGTCGCTGCCGCGTTGGCCTGCTTCGTGTTTCAACCGGCGATAGCCGTGGCGAAGGACGTCGCACAAGCGTCGCCGGAGGCCGGTTCACGGACTTACATCCAGAATTTCAAGGACATGGTGCTCGCCAACTGCCTGGCTACCGCTTACAAGCGCGAGCCTGGCGTGAGCAAGGACATCGGCAGCAGCACCAGCGCGTTGCGCGACTGGACCTACTACGACATGGAGCGTGCGCCGGACGTCATTCAGGCGCTGGTCTCGAAGTATCTGGCCCGCGATTATCGGAATCCGGTGGTTGAATCGGAAGTCAGGGACGTGAAGTTCGACTTCCTGAAATGCATCGATCTGTATCACGGCAAGGAACTGGACGCCGCAGCGAAGAAGCTTGTATTGCGCCCGAACAGCACCTATCGAACCGAGCATTCGCCAAAGCCGCAGTAGCGATCGAACGCCGTTGCGCCATGCAACGGCGCGCGGTGTGCCATTTCGCCGACGCTACTCGAGCGTCCGGATCGAATTGCTGATCCCGCGCGCGCAGTCGATCACGGCCGGCGCGAGCTTGCGGCGCGCGTCGTCGAGCGTCCAGCGGCTCGTCGGCGCCACCACGTGCACGGCGGCCACTGGCTGCCCCTGGCTGCCGAGCACGGGCGCTGCAATCGACATGTCGCCGATGAACAGTTCCTCCTGGTTCGTGGCGTAGCCTTCGAGCCGCGCGCTGTCGAGCAGCGCGACGAGTTCGTCGAGCGCCGTGACCGTGCGCGGCGTATGCGGCGTGCGCGCCATGCCGTCGAGCCGCACACGCGCTTCTTCCGGCGGCAACGCGCTCAGGAACGCGCGGCCGGAGCCGGTGCAGTACATCGGGATGCGGCTGCCGATCGGCATGTGGATCGGCACGAACTTCGTCGACACGAAACGCGCGACGTACACCATTTCATCCTCGTCCGGCTCGGTGAGGTTGGTGGTTTCGCCGGTCAGGTTCGTGAGTTCGGACAGGAACGGATTCGCGACGTCGATCAGCGTATCGGCCGCGAGATAGTTGAAGCCGATCCGCATCACGTGCGGCGTGAGCTGGTAGCGCCGCGTAACCGGATGCTTGCGGATGTAGCCGAGCTTCTCGAGCGTATAGACCATCCGCTGCGCCGAGCTTTTCGTCATGCCGGCCGCATCGGCCACTTCCGCCAGCGTCATCGTGCGCCGCTTCGCGCTGAACGCGCTCAATACGTTCAGCCCTTTCTCCAGCGACTGGTTGAACAGCAGGTCGTTTGACTGGTCGGGCGACGTTTCCATGGGCAAGGGGCTGAATCGATTCGATATCGCATCATATCGTATCGCATATCGATACGCATAAATCTTTTGGCGATATTTTTGATTCGTTTTAAGATCGGGTCATCGTCGCAGTGTCGATCCGCGACCGGCCGGCGCACCGAAGTACCCGAGAAGGAGACACCATGGTTTCGTTCATCAAGCGGTTCGGCGCACTGGCCGCCGGTTTCGCCACCTGCATCGCTTTCTCCACCGCATCGGCCGGCGCCGTCGCGGCCGAGCCCACGCTGAAGGTCGGCGCGACGGCCACCGGGGTGCCGTTCACGTTTCTCGACGTCAAGAGCAATTCGATCCAGGGGATGATGGTCGATGCGATCACCGCGGCCGGGAAGTCGGCCGGGTTTCGCGTCGACGTGCAGCAGACCGTGTTCTCGGCGCTGATCCCGTCGCTCACCACGCAGAAGATCGACATCATCTCGGCCGCGATGCTGAAAACGCCGGCGCGCCAGCAGGTCGTCGACTTCTCCGACACGGTCTATACGTTCGGCGAAGGCCTGATCGTGAAGGCGGACGACCCGGGCCGCTATACGTCGATGGACGATTTCAAGGGGCAGGTGGTCGGCGCGCAGGTCGGTACGGCGTTCGTCGACGCGCTCAACAAGAAGGGCATCTTCAAGGAAGTCCGGACCTACGATTCGATCGCCGACATCATGCGCGACGTCGCGCTCGGCCGCATCAAGGCCGGCTTCGCCGACCAGCCGATCGTCGCGTACCAGATCGAACACGGCGTCAGCCGCCAGGTGCGGCTCGTGCCCGAATACCAGAGCGTCGTGAAGGGGCAGGTCTGCTTCATCGTGCGCAAGGGCGACACGGCGACGCTCGAGCAGCTCAACGGCGCGATCCGGAAAATGAAGGGCGACGGCACGCTGCAGCAGATCCTGCAGAAGTGGCACATGAGCTGAGCGCGCGCCCGGAATTCCCGAGCGGTATCGCCCGCGCATCGCGGGCACCCACTGCGACGTGCCGCCGGGCCGTCGCATAGGAGACCTCATGTTTTTTCAGAACGCGATCGATTTCCTGCCGATCCTGCTGAAGGGGGCGGTGGTCACGATCGAGATCACGGCATGCGCGTTCGTGCTCAGCTCGGTGCTCGGGCTGATCCTCGCGTTGCTGAAGGTGTCGCCCAACCGTGCCGTGTCGACGGTCGGGAGCACGGTCGTCAACGTGATTCGCGGCCTGCCGATCATCGTGCAGCTGTTCTACATGTACTTCGTGTTGCCCGATCTCGGCATCCAGCTGTCGGCGTTCCAGGCCGGCGTGCTCGGTCTCGGCATCGCGTATTCGGCATACCAGGCGGAAAACTTCCGCGCCGGCATCGAGGCGATCGACCGCGGGCAGATCGAAGCCGCGCACGCGATCGGCATGCGCGGGCCGATGATCATGCGGCGCGTGGTGCTGCCGCAGGCGTTCCGCATCGCGCTGCCGCCGTACGGCAACACACTGGTGATGCTGCTGAAGGATTCATCGGTCGCGTCGACGATCACGGTCGCGGAGATCACGCGCGCCGGCCAGTTGATCGCGTCGTCGACGTTCCAGAACATGAGCGTCTATACGCTCGTCGCGTTGCTGTATCTCGCGCTCGGCCTGCCGCTGATGTTCGGCGTGAACCGGCTCGGCAAGCGACTCTCGCTGAGGAGAAGCGCATGATCCGGATCGATGCGATACACAAGCGCTTTCAGCAACACGCCGTGCTGAAGGGCGTCAGCCTCGACGTGCAGCAGGGTGAGGTCGTGTGCCTGATCGGGCCGTCCGGCTCGGGCAAATCGACCGTGCTGCGCTGTATCAACGGCTTCGAGACTTATGACGAAGGGGCGATCACGATCGACGGCGTGAAGGTCGACGCGCATTCGAAACGGATCCACGAGCTGCGGATGCGGGTCGGCATGGTGTTCCAGCGCTTCAACCTGTTCTCGCATCGCACGGCGCTCGAGAACGTGATGGAAGGGCCGGTCCACGTGCGCCGCACGCCGGCCGCGCGAGCGCGCGAGCAGGCCCGTGCGCTGCTCGACAAGGTCGGCCTCGCGCACCGGATGAATGCGTATCCGTCCGAGCTGTCGGGCGGGCAGCAGCAGCGCGTCGCGATCGCACGCGCGCTGGCGATGGAGCCGCAGGCGATCCTGTTCGACGAACCGACGTCGGCGCTCGATCCCGAACTCGTCGGCGAAGTGCTCGGCGTGATGCGCGGACTCGCGCGCGACGGCATGACCATGGTCGTCGTCACGCACGAAATGGCATTCGCTCGCGAGGTGGCCGACCGCGTGTGTTTCCTGCACGACGGCACCATCTGCGAAAGCGGATCCGCACGCGACGTGCTCACGCAGCCGAAACATCCCCGCACGCAGGAATTCCTGCGTCGACTGCTGGCGTCGGACGACGCCGCCACCCCGGATCGAACATGAGTGCAAGCAACGCGGCACCCGGATGGCCCGACTCCCGGTGGCCGGACTCGCTGTGGGCGGCGACCGCCGCGCCGGCGCCCGATACTCCGGCGCTCGACGCGTCCGCGTCGTGCGACGTGGCGATCGTCGGCGCCGGCTTCACGGGCCTGTCGACCGCGCTTCACCTGGCCGAGCGCGGCGTGAACGTGCGCGTGATCGACGGCGCGCAGCCGGGCTGGGGCGCGTCCGGCCGCAACGGCGGCCAGGTGATCCCCGGCCTGAAATACGACCCCGACGAACTGGTCCGCCGGTTCGGCGACGAAGCCGGCGAGCAGCTTGCCGCCGTGGTCGGCGGTGCCGCCGACACGGTATTCGACCTGATCGCGCGGTACGCGATCGACTGCGATGCGCGACGCCACGGCTGGATCCAGCCGGCGCCGACTGCCGCGATGCTCGACACGGTCGCCCGGCGTGCGCAGCAGTGGGCCTCGCGCGGGGCACCGGTCGAACTGCTCGGTCGCGACGACGTCGCGCGCCGGCTCGGCACGCATGCGTATGCGGGCGGCTGGATCGATCGCCGCGCCGGCAGCGTGCAGCCGCTCAGCTATACGCGCGGCCTCGCGCGCGCGGCGCAGGCGAGCGGGGCGGTCGTGCACGGCCTGACGCGCGCCGTCGGGCTGACGCGTGCCGACGGCCGCTGGCAGGTCGCGACGGCCGGCGGCGCGACGGTATCGGCGGACCGCGTCGTGATCGCGACCAACGGGTACACGGACGGGCTGTGGCCCGGCTTGCGCCAGTCGGTGATCGCCGCGAACAGCTTCATCGTCGCGACGCAACCGCTCGCGCCGGAACTCGGTCGCGACATCCTCGCCGGCGGCGAGGTCGCATCGGATGCACGGCGCCTGCTGCTGTACTTCCGGCGCGATGCCGCGGGACGCCTGCTGATGGGCGGCCGCGGCCCGTTTGCGGAGCCGCGTGCGACGAGCGACTGGCGCCATCTCGAGCGCGCGACGACGCTGCTGTACCCGCAACTGAAGGGTGTCCGCTTCGAGTATCGCTGGGCGGGGCGCGTCGCGATCACCGCGGATTTCATGCCGCACGTGCACGAACCCGCGCCGGGCGTGACGATCGCGCTCGGCTACAACGGGCGCGGCATCGCGATGGCGACGACGCTCGGCAAGCATCTGGCCGCGCACCTGTCGGGCGATGCGCAACTGCCGCTGCCGTTGCGGCGCACGCCGATCCGGCCCATTCCGTTTCACGGGCTGCAGCGTTTCTATATCGCGGCGGGCGTGGCCTGGTATCGGCTGCTCGACAGCCTGTCGTGACGCATGCGGGACGCCGAGTCGCCATCCGGCATCCGATCGGGCAGAATCGGCACCTTCAGTTTCCGCCGACGGAGCCTGCATGACCGATCCGAACGAACCACCCGGCCGCCAGGCGTACGCAAGCTTCGCGCAACGCTACGCCGACATCGCGCCGACGAAGGCGCACAACGCGCTCTACGAGCGTCCGGCAACGATGGCGCTGCTTGGCGACGTAGATGGCCTGACGGTGCTCGATGCCGGCTGCGGGCCGGGCATCTGCAGCGCGCACCTCGCACGCCAGGGCGGCTGCCCGACGCAGCATTCGACAAGGTCGTCTGCTCGCTCGCGTTCGACTACGTGCGCGATCTTCTGCCGACGCTGCGCGAATTCCGGCGGGTCGCCCGGCCGGGCGCCACGCTCGTGTTTTCGATGGCGCATCCGATGCGCGACTGGATGGACGAACGCACGCGCGGCGAGGGCACCTATTTCGATACGTCCCGCTTCGGCTTTCACTGGTCGGGTTTCGGCGAACCGAAACCCTATGTCGAAGCGTGGCGGCGGCCGCTCGCCGACATCCTGAACGCCGTGGCCGACAGCGGCTGGCGGCTCGACCGGTTCGTCGAGCCGAAGCCGCTGCCCGAGATGAAGGCCGCCTCGGAGCGGCTTCATGCGGAGCTGTCGCTGGCCCCGGCTTTCCTCTGCATCCGCGCGCGCTGCTGACGCGACGCGCCCCGACGCGGCGGCCAACCGGCACTCAGTGCCGCACCGGCTCGTCGCTCAGCGTGCCGAGGAACGCTTCGATATCCTTGATGTCCTGCGCCGTCATCGCGGGCTTGTCGCCCGGCTTGCGATCGAACGGCGCATCGGTCACGTCGACGTTCGCGCGATACTTCGGCGGGATGTCGTCGTACTCGTCGACCTTGCCGTCCGCGCCGCGCGAATAGAACTTCTGCGGCGCGATGCTGCGCTCGTTGTAGAACGCCATCACCTGGTCGAGCGTGTGGAACACGCCGTTGTGGAAGAACACGTGGCGCGTCGCCGAGTTGCGCAGCGTCGGCGTCAGGAACATCCCGCAATACTGCGTCTGGTCCTTCAGGTCGTCGCGGAACGGCCCGCACACGCCGAGATCGTAGAACGCCGGGTTGCGGTTCTGCGCGAGCGCCCGGTTGCGCGGCGCGCCGAGCGCCTCGTACTGGTAATCGGTAAACATCGGCGGCAGCCCGTCCTTGCCGGGTTTCGACAGGTGGCAGCCCGCGCAATTCGCCTTGTCCGGGTCGTTGAACAGGCGCAGCCCGCGCAGTTCGGCCTGGGTGAGGCGCGCGCGGCCTTCGAGCCAGCGGTCGTACTTGCTGTCGTACGGATGGAACGACGGATCCTCCACCTGGTAGCGCGCGATCGCGAACATCGCCTCCGACACCGCGAGCTGCGGCGTGGAGAACACGCGCGCGCCGAACAGCTGCTCGAATTGCGCGCGATGCGACGACTGCGCGAGCTTGCGCGCGACGTCGTCGACGCTCGCGTTCGCCATCTCGACCGGATTCAGCAGCGGGCCGAACGCCTGTTGCTGCAGCGTATCGGCGCGGCCGTCCCAGAACATCCCGCCCTGCGGCACGAGCTGCGGCGCGGCCGACGTGCCGGCTACCTTCTGCGCCTTGACGACGCCGGCCGCCGACGCGGCCTGCTGCGCGACGCTCGGCGCGGCGTCGTTTTCACCGGCATCGGGGCCGATGCTGAAGTTCGGCTGGCGGTACAGGTACATCAGCGACGGCGGCGGGCGATAGCCCTGCTGCGTCATCGCGAGGCCGCCCGGCTGCACGTCGAGCGCGTTCGGCGGGCCATACGCATGATCGGGGCTGTGGCACGACGCGCACGACTGCTTGCCCGACGCGGACAGCGAAGGATCGGCGAACAGCGCGCGGCCGAGCTGCGCGACCGCCGACAGCGGTTGCGCAGCGGGCCGCTGCAGCACGACCGGATGCGGATTCGCGCCCGTCCAGTCGGCGACCACGGTGCCGATCGCCGCCGGCACGCGTGCGGGAAACGCGATCGCGAATGCGCCATAGCCGATCACGGCCGCGCCGAGCACGAACGCCGCGCGGCGCAGCAGGCGGGAAGGGGCGCGCGGCGCGGGCGCGCCGGCGGCATCGGGAGACGGAAACGCGGGGCGAGCTGTCATGCTGTCGGTCGAAAAACGGGCGTCGCACGAAGCGACGCGTTGAAATGGAAACGGCCGGCGCGTGATGCGCCGGCCATGCGGTCAGGCAGTACCGGTCAGATCGCCGGGGCCGCGCTCAAAGCGGTGCCGAGCGTCGGGTCGAGATACAGCGGCGTCGTGTTCGGCTTCGACGTGAAGTCGAACAACGCGCGCAGGTCGCCTGCCGTCGCATCGAACGAGCCGCCGCCGATGCGCTGGCCGCCGAGCCAGTTGTCTTCGATGAAGCGCACGACGGACGCCTGGTCGAGCATCGTGTGGTCGACGTAGTTCTGCTTCGCGTACGGCGAGATCACGACGAGCGGAATGCGCACGCCCGGGCCGCAGCGGCCGTTCACGGTCGCGCCGTTCACGCCGGTGGTGCCGCCCGTGCCGCACTTGCCGCTGCCGTTGAGCTGGTCGACCGCGTCCGACGAGGCGTGCGTCGGCGGCGTGTACACGTGGTCGTACCAGCCGTCCGAATCGTCATAGGTGACGATCACGGCCGTGTTCTGCCAGTCCGGCTGCTGCTGCAGGAAGTTGACGACCTTCGTCACGAACGCCTGCTCGTCGAGCGGATCCGAATAGCCCGCATGCCCGTCCTGCGCCGCCGGCGCCTTCAGGTAGCTGACCGACGGGAAGTTGCCGGCCTTCACGGCCGCGAAGAAGTCGTCCGAGTCGTACTGGTGGTTCGCGGGTTCGGCGGTCTTGCCGTCGGCCTGGAAGCTCGAACCGATCGCCGCGACCGAGCTCGGGCGCGTGTGCTGCGGGTTCGCGGTCGATGCGTAGTACTGGAACCAGTTGTGGTGCGGGATGTAGTCGGCCGTCGCGGCGTTCACGGCGGTGGCGACCGTGCTGCGCGCGCAGCCCGTCGTACCGTTGCCGTTCGTCGTCGACAGGTTGAAGCCGCCCATGAAGCCGCCCCACGTGATCTTCGCGCTGTTCAGCAGGTCGCCGATGTTCTTGCCGGTCATCATCGCCTGGTCGGTCGTGCTCGAGCACACGTCGTAGCCCGGATCGACGTCGTTGATCATCGTGAGGCCGCCCTGGCCGTCATTGATGTAGTACGAGGTCGCGGCGAGCGTCGACGGCTGCTTCGACGTCTTGACGATCTGCATTCCGTTGGTCTGGCCCGACACGACGTTCAGCGCGCCCGGCGTCGACGGGCCGTAGACCGTCGTGAACGTGTTGTCGCTCATCGCGAAGCGCTGCGCATAGTTCCACAGTGCCGTCACGGTGTTGCCGTCGAAGTAGCCCATCACCTGGCCCTTCGTGCCGAACGCGCCGGCGCCGCCGGACGAGCCCTTGCCGGTGTATTTCGGGAACAGGTCGGCGAGGCCGTTGTCCTCGGCCTGCTGCTCGGCCGTGTACGCGTGGTTCTGGTCGGCGGTCGCGGCCTGCGTGCGGTCGAGGCGGAACGGATTCGCCGCGTCGGTGCCGTTGGCCGTGTTCGTGAAGTTCGGGTTCGCGGTGAGCAGCGTGCCCGTCAGCCCGTTGATCGTCGGCGTGCCGGACTTGGCGGTGAACGCCGGTTCGCCCGACGGGTTCGTCGCGTTCGGGTAGGTGCCGAAGTAGTGGTCGAACGAGATGTTTTCACCGTAGATCACGACGACGTGCTTGATCGGCGTGGCGGTCTGCAGCGCATCCTGCGACGACACGGCAGGCGTCGACGTGGGATCGTCGCTGCCGCCGCAGGCGAACAGCGCCAGCGCCGCGGCTGCGCAGGCGGTGACGAGCAAGGCTTGACGGAACATCGGGAAACTCCAGGTAAGGTCTTCGATGGTGGAGAGCGGCCCCGTTCGCCGTGTCGGTTCGGCGCGGAGCTCGTGAGAGAGCACGCGCATTGGAACAGCCCCGCATGAAGATATGGGGACGGAGTGGTTTCATCGCGATTGCGCTGCGGTATCGATTTCATTACGGCGGAATGCGATGCGAAAGTGAATGGAAAGGGGGAGGCCGCATGCCACCTTCGCGTCACATATCGAGGCGCGCGGGCCGGTCGCCGCGGATGCCGCGCGGGGCGGCGGACACGGCGCGATCGACCGGTTGGCGCACGGTGCGGCGCAGCGCCGGTATTTTGACAATCGGATGACGTATTCCTACGATGAACGCCCTGCGGCGACGATTTCGCGTGGCCGACCGTCAGCGAGAATTCATCGTGCCGATCCCCGTCCTGTTTGCCGTTCTGTGTGCGGCGTTCCTGCACGCGTCATGGAATGCGCTCGTCCGCAGCAGCGGCGACCGGCTCCGGTCGGCCACGGTGCTGCAGATCGCGATCGGGCTGTTCGCGCTGCTGTTCCTGCCGGCCGCGGCGCCGATCTCGGCGGCGAGCTGGGCGTGCGTCGTCGCGTCGGCCGTGCTGCACGTCGTCTATACGCTGCTGCTGGTGCGCGCGTACGAGCACGGCGACCTGAGCGTCGCGTATCCGGTCGCGCGCGGCACCGCGCCGCTGCTCGTCACGCTCGGCGCGGCGGCGTTCGCGGGCGAGCACCTGAATGTCGGCGCGCAATGCGGGCTCGTGCTGATCTGCGCGGGCATCCTGGCGATCGGCCTGGAGCGCGGGCGCGGCGCGAAGCACCGGATGATGCAGGTGCTGCCGACCGCGTTCGCGACCGGCGTGTCGATCGCGGCCTACAGCGTGGTCGACGGGATCGGCGTGCGGGAAAGCGGCAACACGGTCGGCTACACCGCGTGGATGTTCGTGCTGACGGGCGCGATGATGGCCGCGTACTACCGGCTGCGGGCGGGGCCGTTGCGGCTGACGCAGGAGGTCGGCGAGACGGCGAAGGCCGCGTGCGGCGGCGTGTTCGCGGCGCTCGCGTACGGCATCGTGATCTGGGCGATGAATCGCGCGCCGATGGGGCCGGTGTCGGCGCTGCGGGAAACGAGCGTGGTGTTCGCGGCGCTGATCGCGCGCGTGTATCTCGGCGAGCGGCTGACACCGCGCCGCGCGGCCGGTTGCACGGTGATCGCGGCGGGGGCGTTGCTGATCAGTGCGTTCGAAGTGGCGAGATAACGGGGCCGGCCCGGCGCGCGGCCCGCTACATCAGGCCTCGACCGGCATCGCACTGGTGCACTTGATCTCGTCGAGGCACACGCTCGAGTGCACGCCGCTCACGCCGGGAATGCGCATCAGCGTCTCGAGCAGGAATCGCGACAAGCCTTTCAGGTCGTGTGCGACGACCTTCAATACATAGTCGATGTCGCCTGTCACCGAGAAGCATTCCTGGATCTGCGCGAGATCGGACACCAGTTTCTGGAACTTCGACAGGTCGCGGATATGCCCGCGCTCCATCGTCACGTGCACGAAAGCGGTCACGCCGAAACCGAGCGTATCGGGGCAAAGCCGGGTTTCGTAGCGGCGGATCGCGCCGATCTCCTCCAGCCGCCGGTGGCGGCGCAGCGTCTGCGCGGGCGACAGGCCGACGGCCTTCGCCAGGTCGAGGTTCGACGCGCGGC
This sequence comes from Burkholderia sp. SRS-25, assembly GCF_004343765.1. Lineage (NCBI taxonomy): Bacteria > Pseudomonadati > Pseudomonadota > Betaproteobacteria > Burkholderiales > Burkholderiaceae > Burkholderia > Burkholderia sp. SRS-25. The sequence continues at coordinate 92,387 of NZ_PTXM01000013.1, read as the reverse complement.
CGTTCTCCTGCAGGATCGCGAGCAAGTGGCGATCGAGGCGATCCAGAACCGGTTCATGCATTTTTGTTTCCTCATCCGTCTCCTGGATGCAATCTTATCTCATAATGTAGGGTTTGCATGAACGGGTTACGAAACCCGATTTCGCCGTCGCGACGCTAAACTGACGCCGGATTTTCGTGTGCGAACGCAGCAATGCGGGCGCGGCGACAGTCGGCGGCCGGTCTGGCGGGCACGCCGACGCGAATCGGGCGCCGCCACGCGAAGATTGCAGTCCCCAACCCGGCGGCTCCACGAACGGCCCCGGCACACCAAAACAGCGCCCGGCACACCGAGGCGCGCCGCACCCCGCTGCAGGCGGGGGCGGACAGAGTGGAGAAGACATGGTTTCTGGAAACGAGAGCGACGGCCTGAAGCGCGGGCTGAAGAACCGGCACATCCAGCTGATTGCGCTCGGCGGCGCGCTCGGCACGGGGCTGTTCCTCGGCATCGCGCAGACGATCAAGATGGCGGGCCCGTCCGTGCTGCTCGGCTACGCGGTGGCCGGCATCGTCGCGTTCTTCATCATGCGCCAGCTCGGCGAGATGGTCGTCGACGAGCCCGTCGCCGGCTCGTTCAGCTACTTTGCCAACAAGTACGTCGGCCACTTCACCGGCTTCCTGTCGGGCTGGAACTACTGGGTGCTGTACATCCTCGTCAGCATGGCCGAGCTGTCGGCCGTCGGGATCTACGTGCAGTACTGGTGGCCGGGCGTGCCGACCTGGGTGTCGGCGCTGGTCTTCTTCGGCGCGATCAACCTGCTCAACCTGGCGAGCGTGAAGTCGTACGGCGAGACGGAATTCTGGTTCTCGATCATCAAGGTCGCCGCGATCGTCGGGATGATCGGCTTCGGCGGCTGGCTGCTCGCGAGCGGCCATGCGGGGCCCGAGGCGAGTGTCCGGAACCTGTGGCAGCACGGCGGCTTCTTCCCGAACGGCGTGTCGGGGCTCGTGATGTCGATGGCCGCGATCATGTTCTCGTTCGGCGGGCTGGAGCTGATCGGCATCACCGCGGCCGAGGCCGACGATCCGAAGCGCAGCATTCCGCGCGCGACCAACCAGGTGATCTACCGCATCCTGATTTTCTACATCGGCGCGCTCGCTGTGCTGCTGTCGCTGTATCCGTGGGAAAAGGTCGTCACCGGCGGCAGCCCGTTCGTGCTGATCTTCCACGCGCTGAGCAGCAACGTGGTGGCCAACGTGCTGAACGTGGTGGTGCTGACGGCCGCGCTGTCGGTCTACAACAGCGGCGTGTACAGCAACAGCCGGATGCTGTTCGGCCTCGCGCAGCAGGGCAACGCGCCGAAGGTGCTGTGCTCGGTGAACAAGCGCGGCATTCCGCTCGCCGCACTCGGCGCGTCGGCGCTCGCGACCGGCCTGTGCGTGCTGGTCAACTACTTCATGCCGGGCAAGGCGTTCGAGGTGCTGATGGGCCTCGTCGTGTCGGCGCTGATCATCAACTGGGCGATGATCACCCTGATCCACCTGAAGTTCCGCCAGGCGAAGCGCGCAGCCGGGGAGGAGACTTCCTTCCGCAGTCTGGGCTATCCTTTCACGAATTACCTGTGCCTGGCATTCATGGCCGGCATTCTCGTCGTGATGTACCTGACGCCGGATCTCCGCCTGTCGGTGTACCTGATCCCGGTATGGCTCGCGGTGCTCGCGGTCGGGTATCGCTTCCGTCAGAAGAATGCAGGCTACGCGATGCACGACGGCGCATCCGCACGCTGACGCAGGCCACCACCGATCATTCTTCCAAACGAGACCGACTCAAGCCATGTTCGAACACATCGACGCGTACCCGGGCGACCCGATCCTGACGCTCAACGAGAACTTCCAGAAAGATCCGCGCGACCAGAAGGTCAACCTGAGCATCGGCATCTACTTCGACGCCGAAGGCCGGATTCCGGTGATGGGCGCCGTGCGCGAAGCCGAAACCATGCTGCAGCGCGACAGCGGCGCGAAGCCGTACCTGCCGATGGTCGGCCTGGCCGCGTATCGTGACGCCGTACAGGCGCTCGTGTTCGGCGCCGATCACCCGGCCCGCGCGGCCGGCCGCATCGCGACGCTGCAGACGCTCGGCGGCTCCGGCGCACTGAAGGTGGGCGCCGATTTCCTGAAGCGCTATTTCCCGGATTCGCAGGTGTGGCTCAGCGATCCAAGCTGGGAAAACCATCGCTTCATCTTCGAGCGCGCCGGCTTCACGGTGAACTCGTACCCGTACTACGACGAGGCGACGGGCGGCCTGAAGTTCGACGCGATGCTCGCGGCGATCGACGCGCTGCCGGCGCGCAGCATCGTGCTGCTGCACGCGTGCTGCCACAACCCGACCGGTGTCGACCTCGACGAAGGCCAGTGGGAGAAGCTGATCGACGTGATCGAGGCGCGCGGCCTGCTGCCGTTCGTCGACATGGCGTACCAGGGCTTCGGCGCGGGCCTCGACGCGGACGCGTTCGCGGTGCGCGAGCTGGCCCGCCGCGGCGTGCCGGCGCTGGTCGCGAACTCGTTCTCGAAGAACTTCTCGCTGTACGGCGAGCGCGTGGGCGGCCTGAGCGTCGTCTGCGAGGATGCCGCCGCGGCCGATCGCGTGCTCGGCCAGCTGGCGGGCGCCGTGCGCTCGAACTACAGCAATCCGCAAACCTACGGCGCGAAGGTCGTGGCAACCGTGCTCGGCACGCCTGCGCTGCGCAAGCAGTGGGAAGAGGAACTGGCGGCGATGTGCCGCCGCATCGCGCGGATGCGCCAGTCGATCCATGACGGCCTGCGTGACCACGTCAGCGGCGAGGCACTGACGCGCTACGTGAAGCAGCGCGGGATGTTCACGTACACGGGCCTGACCGAATCGCAGGTCGATGCGCTGCGCGAAGTGCATGGCGTATACGTCCTGCGTTCGGGCCGGATGTGCGTCGCGGGCCTGAACGACTCGAACGTCGGCATCGTCGCGGATGCCATCGGCAAGGTGCTGAAGAGCGGCGTCTGAGCGCGGCGTGCCCCGGCGCGCAACGCGGCTGGCCGAACCGGCTGTCTCCGCAAGGGGGCAGCCGGTTTTTCGTTGTGCGGCCGCAATGTGCGCCACCCGGGCTGACGCGGAGGCGGGCGCAGGGGTACGATCACGGCATCCAACGCGACTCGGAAGGAAGCATATGGGCATCCGGATCATCCAGCTCGGCACGCCGCGCGCGGCCGGCGAGGGCCTGCGGATCGGCACGGTGCGTCGGCCGCCGCGCGGCGTGCCGAAGGCGGAATTCGCGTCGCGCAACTACTATGATGTATGGCTGCCGACGTTGTCGCCGAGCCCGGAACTCGTCGCCCAGGCGCAGGCCGCCGAAACCGATGCCGAATGGAACGCGTTCCGGCGTCATTTCCGCGCGGAGATGGCGCAGGGCGATGCGCCGAAGGTGCTCGACCTGCTGGCGGCGCTGTCGGCGACCACCGCGTTTTCGATCGGCTGCTATTGCGACGACGAGCGCCATTGCCACCGCAGCGTGCTGCGCGAGCTGCTCGCGCAGCGCGGCGCGGCGATCGAGCCCGACGCGGGCTGAAAGCCGTTCGTGGCGGTGCCGCGCAGCCGCGCCGGCACGCTGCCGCGCCGTTATCGTGCGGCGCAGCGAACCGGTTGACGTGGGTCAAGCGTGCGGGCGCGCGCGCCACTATGCTCTTGTCATGGAGCGATCACGACGATGACAGGCGGACAGATGCAGATTGCCTTCCCGCCGGAACCACCCGAATACTGCGCACGCGATCTGGTCGTGGCGTTTTCGGCACTGGTCGACGGACGTTGCGTACAGTGCGCGGTCACGGCCGAGGCGCTGGAAGATCATTTCGGCGCGCCGTCGCTGCTCGAACGCGACTTGCTGGCTGCGTTCGACGCGCACCGGTCGGCGATCGAGGCGATGGCACGACGCATGCTTGAGGAAATCGGCGGCCGGCCGGTGCTGCTGCACAGCGGCCACTTCCGGCTCGTAGACTGATACCGCAGGAGGGAGCATGACACTGCAGGGCAACATCCACGAACGCGACTGGTCCGTCGAAGTCGAGACGCGCCCGTGCGAGTCGGGCGAATTCCGCTGCCGCGTGTCGGTCGAGCATGGCACCGGCGCCGCGCGTTTTCATCACACGTTCGAGCACAGCCATGCGTATCTGACTGAACGCGAGGCGATGATCGAAGGGCTGCGGGCCGGCATGACGTGGATCGAGATGAAGACGTCGCAAACCTTCAACGTATGAACGGACCCGCGCCGGTGGGGGCGCGGGCAGACTATCGGCCGGGCAGCGATCGCAGAAATCGCGCCGTGCCACGGGCAACACGTGCCGCCGCCTTTCGGTGCGGGCGGCACATGCAAGGCGGTCGACGAGCGGGCGGCCCCGTCAGGAGACACGACATGGGCGTGGGCATGCAGATCGCCTGCCTTGGATTCGCGGGGACCGCCGCGGTTGAAGCCGAAGCCGGCGCGCAGCTGGTGCGGCTCGAACGGTTTCGCGCGCTGATCACCGGTTGCCATCTTACGATCGAGTCGCTTGCCGCCGCCGATGGCGCACGTCGTTACGACGCGCGGCTCGAGCTCATCATGCACGACATGGCGCGCTGGCCGCTGCCGCCGTGCGTTGGCGACGACATGGACGACGTGCTGCGCCGTGTGTTCACGCAGGCCGGACAGGCGCTGATCGCGTGCCAGACGGCCGGTGCAAGGGTGGGGCTGCGCAACGCGGCGGCCGGTGGCGCGGTGCGATGATGCATCGCGCGTTGCGCCGCCAGACGTAGCCCGGATCCGTCAGACCCGTGCGAGCGCTTGCGAGTCGATGATGCGCACGCGCTTGCCGCGCGTTTCGACCAGCGCTTCGCGATGGAATCGCGAGAACATCCGGCTCACGGTTTCGAGCTTCATCCCGAGATAGCAGCCGATTTCCTCGCGCGTCATCCGCAGGTTGAATTCCGTCGCCGAATAGCCGCGCGCCTCGAAGCGCGACGACAGGTTCAGCAGGAAATGCGCGACGCGTTGTTCGGCCGACATCGTGCCGAGCAGCAGCATCTGGCTCGATTCGCGAACGATCTCGCTGCTCAGCATCTGGTAGAGGAAGTGCTGCATCGGCTTGATCTCGCGGCACGCCGCTTCGAGCGCACCGAACGGGATGATGCACACGACGCTGTCCTCGAGCGCAATCGCGTCGCAGCAATGCTGGCCGCTGCCGATGCCGTCCATTCCGAGCGTTTCACCGGCAATCTGGAAGCCCGTTACATGCTCGCGGCCGTCGCGATGCATCATCACCGTCTTGAACGAACCCGCGCGCACTGCATAGATGCTCTGGAACGGGTCGTCGGTGCGGAACAGCGCGTCGCCCTGGCGCACCTGCCGGGTCGTGCAGATGATCGAGTCGAGGCGGCCGTATTCGGCCGCGGTCAGGTGCGGCGGCAGGCACATCGAGCGCATCGCGCATACCGAGCAGCGTGCGGCGGGATGTTTGGCGGCGTCGGCACGCGTGACCGCGCGAAGCGGAATCGTCGGCCGAGGTGTGATGGATACGTCGGCGGCGCAGGGGGTGGCTGTTGACATGAGTCACTCCGGCTCGTCAGGGGCGATGCACGCGAGCGTGCACCAGGGATTCGATGACTTGGCATGCGGCGTCGAATTCGACGGTCTTGTCAAAGAAGTAGTCGGCTCCGGCCGATGCGCATGCCTCTCTGAATGCCGGCGCCGAATGATTCGTCAGCACGATCGTGACGACGCGCGGCGCGGCCTTCGACAGCGTCCCGATCAGGTCGAGGCCGCTGCCGTCCGCCAGCCGCAGGTCGACGATCACCACGTCCGCCTGGCTGCTGCGGATGTGCGCCAACGCTTCCTGGCCGTCTTCCGCCTCGCCGACGACGGCGACACCGCGGATCGCGCCGACGAGCAGCGCGATCCGCTGCCGGACGGCGGCGGCATGATCGACGAGAAACACCCGGAGCGCGGCGGGTAACTGGCTGGCATTCATGCCGGCAGTATCGTGTTGCGCCGCCGAAAATGAAATCGGCCGAATTGGAAGTTGATGTAGGCCGCTGCGACGCGTTGTAGGGCGATTCCTACAACGCGTACGGGAAATCGCCGGAGCGGCCTCGAGGTGGCGATGCCGCGAGCGCGGCTGACGGGGGACGTTGCGGGATCAGCCGGCCTGACGCGCGGCCAGCGCATCGCGCGCCGTGCGGCACGCGGCGAGATCCCACGCCGCGCAGCCGACGCTCTTGAACAGCAGCGGCCCGTTGCGGTCGAATGCGCCGCCCAGCACGTCGGCGAGCGACGCGACGTGCTGCCAGTCGACCTGCGCGACGATCAGGTCGCCGGCTTCGTGGCGCGCGCCGGCCGGATCGTCGACGACCAGCCGGCTGGCGCGCACCGTGTTCGCATCGATCTCGGCCGCGTCCGCGGTAAACGCGCCGACGCCGACCACGAGCCGGCCTTCGCGCGCGGCTTCGCGATAGACGGGCGTGCGGCTCGTCGTCAGCGTGACGACGACGTCGATCGCATCGGGAATCGCGTCGCCGTCGAGCGGGACGAGACGCGGCGCCTGCGCGCGGTGCGCGGCACAGAATGCCGCTGCGCTGTCGGCGCTCGTGCCGCGCACGTGGAGGCGCGCTTCGGGAAAGATCGCGGCGAGCGCTTCCGCATGATTGGCCGCCTGTTTCCCGGTGCCGATCAGCAGGATGTCGCGCGGCGCGGCGCCATGCAGCGCCTGGATGCCGAGCGCGGTGATGGCCGCCGTGCGGCGCCCGGTGACCGTCGGGCCGTCGAGCGCGAAGCGCATCTCGCCGGTGGTCGCGTCGTATGCGGTGACCTGGCCGAGGATCGTCGGCAGCCCGCGCGCGCCGTTGCCCGGGCATACGTTCACGAGCTTGTGGGTCGCGAGGTCGCGCGCGCTCGACGGCATCGACAGCATCACGCCGCCCGCCTGCAGCGGCACGACCAGGCGTTCGGGGCTGACGATCTCGCCTGCCGCATAGTCGGCGACGGCCTGCCTGAGCGTGGCGAGCAGCGCCGGGTAGGCGAGCAGCGCGGCCGTGTCGGCCGCATCGAAAACGGGAATCGGGGAGAGAGCGGTCATCGTGTACGTCGCATGCGTCGGTGAGCGTGGACGACGGGCGCATGCCGCGCCCGCCACAGGGCTGCCGGATACCGTGACACAGGGCAGTGTGGATCGAATCTATACCACTTGATGGCTCGCTCGCAACCCAGAAAATAAAGCACCTCGCCGGTTTTGGTTCTAATATCTGTCCAGAAGGGCCGCCATGGCCTCGATGCCGGCGCGCTCCGGTATAGTGCGAACCCATTCCAGATTCACGCCCGCGACCGGGCAGGAGCCATACGATGATGTCCGCGCGTCCCGACACACTCGAAGGCGGTTTCAGGCCGCTGCAGATCTACGAGCAGGTGGCCGAGAAGATCCGCGACGAGATCCGCGCGGGGCGCTACGCCGCCGAGTCGCGGCTGCCGTCCGAGCGCGAGCTCGCGGTGCTGTTCCAGGTCGGCCGGCCGGCCGTGCGCGAGGCGCTCGGCGCACTGCAGAACGAAGGGCTCGTGTTCACGAAGCGCAATTCGGGCACCTACGTCGTCGCGTCGCCGCTCGACGTGCTCGCGGAGCGCGGCGACACGCACCGGGCGTCCGAGCCCGATTTCAGCCCGACGTCGACGCTCGACGTGCGGCTGATCCTGGAGCCCGCGATCGCGCGCCTCGCGGCCGCACACGGCCGCGCCGACCCCGGCGCCGAACGCTACCTGGCTCAGATGGAGACCATTACCGACGTCGACGATCCGCATCAGCGCGCGCTGTGGAACGAGAGCGACCGGCTGTTTCACCGCCAACTCGCGTTGATGACCGGCGACGCGCTGATCGTGAAGATCGCGGACGAAGTCGCGAAGACGATGGACCAGCCGCTGTGGAAGCGGCTGAAGGACGACGGTATCTACGATGCGGGCCGGATCCGGCTCTACGTGTCCGAACACCGGCTGATCTACGAGGCGATCGTGTCGGGCGACGCCGACGCGGCGGCGTTCTATGTCGAGCAGCACATCCGCCGCGTGCGGCGCGACATCACGCCGAAGTGACCGTGCCGGGCTCGTTCTGGTCTGAATATGACCAAAATCGAAGCGTTTATTTTGAAATTGCTTGCATGGTGACCACGCGTATCCTACATTGGTTTCACACAAAACCAATCAGGAGACATCATGCGACACCTCGTTACCGCGCTCTCGGTGGCCATCGCCGCCGGCGCGCTGACTTCCGCGCACGCGCAGGAAGTCGTGATGATCGGCCATTCGGCGCCGCTGACCGGCCCGCAGGCCGCGAACGGCAAGGACAATGAAAACGGCGCGCGCCTGGCCGTCGACGAACTCAACAAGGCCGGCATCAAGGTCGCCGGCAAGACCGTCACGTTCAAACTGGTCTCCGACGACGACCAGGCCGACCCGAAGGCCGGCGTGCAGGTTGCGCAGAACCTCGTCGACAAAGGCGTGGTCGCGGTGCTCGGGCCGTACAACTCGGGCGTCGCGATTCCCGCATCGCGCGTGTACTCGACTGCCGGCGTGCCGATGCTGCCGGTCGCGTCGAACCCGGCGCTGACCAAGCAGGGCTTCAAGAACATCTTCCGGATCGGCGCGAGCGACGAACAGCTCGGCGGCACGATGGCCACCTTCGCCGCGAAGACGCTGAACGCGAAAACCGCCGCCGTGATCGACGATCGCACCGCGTACGGGCAGGGCGTGGCCGAGCAGTTCATGAACGTCGCGAAGGCGAACGGGATCAAGATCGTCGACCAGGAATACACGAACTCGTCGGCCACCGATTTCCTCGGCATTCTCACCAAGATCAAGGCCAGCAACCCCGACGTGATCTTCCTCGGCGGCTATGCGGCCCAGGGCGCGCCGATGGCCAAGCAGATGAAGCAGCGCGGCCTGCGCGCGAAGCTGCTCGGCGGCGACGGCATCTGCTCGGCCGACATGGGCAAGGTCGCGGGCGACGCGGCGTCGATCGTCTATTGCGCGCAGGGCGGCGTCGCGCTCGAGAAAACGGCGGCCGGCCGCGAATTCCTGAAGAAGTACCACGACACGTATCACACCGATACGCAGGTCTATGGCGTGAACTACTACGACGGGATGAAGCTGCTCGCCGACGCGATGGTCAAGGCCGGCACGACCACCGACAAGGCGAAGCTGATCGCGCAGCTCGCGAAGTCGAACTACACGGGCGTCGCGGGCACCTATTCGTTCGACGCGAACGGCGACCTGAAGGGCGCGCCGACCACCGTCTACGTGATCCGCAACGGCCTGCCGGAACCGTACGCGAAGTAACGGCCTGCCTGCCATCGGACGGCGGCGCGGCCGCCGTTCTTCGTTTCAACGCTTTAGATTCCCCCATGAAAATTTCCCGATCCCTTTCCACCGTCGAAGTCCATACCGGCGGCGAAGCGTTCCGCATCGTCACGAGCGGGCTGCCGCGCGCGCCCGGCGACACGATCGTCCAGCGCCGCGCGTGGCTCAAGGACAACGCCGACGAGATCCGCCGTGCGCTGATGTTCGAACCGCGCGGCCACGCCGACATGTACGGCGGCTACCTGACCGAGCCCGTGTCGTCGAACGCGGATTTCGGCGTGATCTTCGTGCACAACGAAGGCTACAGCGACCATTGCGGGCACGGCGTGATCGCGCTGTCGACCGCGGCCGTCGAGCTCGGCTGGGTGCAGCGCACGGTGCCGGAAACGCGGGTCGGCATCGATGCGCCGTGCGGCTTCATCGAAGCATTCGTCAAGTGGGACGGCGAGCATGCGGGGCCGGTGCGCTTCGTCAACGTGCCGTCGTTCATCTGGCAGCGCGACGTGTCGGTCGAGACGCCGTCGTTCGGCACCGTGACCGGCGACATCGCGTACGGCGGCGCGTTTTACTTCTACGTCGACGGTGCGCCGTTCGACCTGCCGGTGCGCGAATCGGCGGTGGAAAAGCTGATTCGTTTCGGCGCGGAAGTGAAGGCCGCCGCGAACGCGAAGTACCCGGTCGTGCATCCGGAGATCCCGGAGATCAACCACATCTACGGCACGATCATCGCGAACGCGCCGCGCCATCCGGGCTCGACGCAGGCGAACTGCTGCGTGTTCGCGGATCGCGAGGTCGACCGCTCGCCGACCGGCTCCGGCACCGGCGGCCGCGTCGCGCAGCTCTACCAGCGCGGGCTGCTCGCGGCGGGCGACACGCTCGTCAATGAATCGATCGTCGGCACGGTCTTCAAGGGGCGCGTGCTGCGCGAAACGACGGTCGGCGACTTCCCGGCCGTGATTCCGGAAGTGGAAGGCAGCGCGCATATCTGCGGGTTCGCGAACTGGATCGTCGACGAGCGCGATCCGCTGACCTACGGTTTCCTCGTGCGCTGAGTTGCCGCGCCGATCGGCCGCGCCCGGCGCGGCCGCCCGTTTGTCGTACCAGGCTTGGCGCGTCGCTCCCGTCACGGGGCGCGCGCCTTTTTTGCGTGTGAACGGCCGCTCAGCCGCCCGGTGTGTGCCGCTGCCACGCCATCGCCGTTCGGCGGCCCGCGCGAGTTTGGTACGATGCACCCTTTTCAGCCGAGCTCCACCCGCGTGAATCGCCGAAACGTGTCGTCAGTGCGTGCCTTCTGTGCCAGATGGGTCGCGCGCGCCCAACCCGTCGCGGCTGCCGCCGTCGCGCGGGTCAAGCCCTTCGCCGCCACCGCGTGGCAGCATGTCCGCCACCCGACGCGCCGCGGCGTCCTGCTCGCCGGCGCCGCCGTACCGGCGCTGTTCGTCGTGTACGTGGTCGTGCTCATTCCGTTCACGCCGGGCATCGGCGACATCCGCAAGGCGCGCGTCGACCAGCCCGCGCAGGTGCTGTCCGCCGACGGCAAGCTGCTGGCCGAATTCAAGCCGTCGAACCGCGAATGGGTGCCGCTCAAGCAGATCTCGCCGCACATGGTCGACGCGCTGATCGCGACCGAGGATCACCGCTTCTACGAGCACCACGGCCTCGACTGGAAGCGCACGGCATCGGCCGCGCTCCATACGTTCTCGGGCAGCCGCCAGGGCGGCTCGACGATCACGCAGCAGCTCGCGCGCAACCTGTATCCGGACGAGATCGGCCGTGCGCCGACGCTCACGCGCAAGGTGAAGGAGGCGATCACCGCGCTGAAGATCGAGGCGGTCTACAGCAAGGACCAGATCCTCGAGACCTACCTGAACACGGTGCCGTTCCTGTACAACGCGTACGGCGTCGAGATGGCCGCGCGTACCTATTTCGACAAGTCGGCCGACGAGCTCGACGTGCTCGACAGCGCGACGCTGGTCGGGATGCTGAAGGGCAACAGCTACTACAACCCGGTGCTGAACCCCGAGCGTGCGCTGCAGCGGCGCAATACGGTGCTCGGCCAGATGGTGAAGTACGGCAAGCTGTCGCCCGCGCAGTTCGCGCAGCTGCAGCGCCGCCCGCTGCGGATCGACTTCGAGCGCCAGAAGGAGCCGCCGGGGCCGGCGCCGCACTTCGCGCAGCAGTTGCGCAAATGGCTGATCGCGTGGGCCGACCGCAACGACTACAACATCTACTCGGACGGGCTGATCGTGCGCACGACGATCGACTCGCGGCTGCAGCAGATGGCGACGCAGGCGCTCACGCTGCAGGGCAACCAGTTGCAGGGCATCGCGAACAACGCGTGGAGCGGCCGCGACGGCTGCGGCACCGACAATGAGGTGTTCCGCACCTTCATGCGCGAGTCGCCCGAGTACAAGGCCGCGCAGGACGCCGGCAAGGACGACGCGGCCGCGATGAAGCTGCTCGCGGCCGACCGTGGGTTCATGCGCGCACTGTGCAAGACGAAGACCGACGTGCAGGCCGGCTTCCTCGCGATCGATCCGCGCGACGGGCAGATCCGTGCGTGGGTCGGCAGCCGCGACTTCACCAACGAGCCGTTCGACCACGTCGCGCAGGCGCGGCGCCAGCCGGGCTCGACGTTCAAGCCGTTCGTCTATGGCGTCGCGTTCGCGAACGGGATGAAGCCGGACGACACCTTCATCGACCAGCCGGTCGAGATTCCGCTGAAGGGCGGCGAGATCTGGCGGCCGAACGACGACGTGCCGCCCACCGGCAAACCGATGACGCTGCGCGACGCGGTCGCGCTGTCGCGCAACCGGATCACCGCGCAGGTGATGGAGAAGGTCGGGCCGGCTGCCGTGGCCAGGCTTGCACGCGACATGGGCGTGCGCGAAAGCCCGCTCGAACGCGTGCCGTCGCTGGCGCTCGGCACGAGCCCGGTCACGCTGAAGGAGATGGTCGCGTCGTACGCGACGATCGCGAACGGCGGGCTGTACGTCGAGCCGCAGATGGTCACGCGCATCGAGAACCGCCAGGGCGACGTGCTCGCCGAATACGCGCCGGCGCCGCCCGAGCGCGCGCTCGACGCCGAAACCGACAAGACGCTGCTCAGCGTGATGCGCGACGTCGTGACGCGCGGCACGGGCGGCAGCATCCGCACGCGCTTCGGGATCCGGGGTGACGTGGCCGGGAAGACGGGCACGACGCAGGACAACGCGGACGGCTGGTTCATCCTGATGCAGCCCGGCCTCGTCGCCGGTGCGTGGGTCGGGTTCGACGACGGCCGCGTGACGCTGCGCAGCGACTACTGGGGGCAGGGCGCGCACAGTGCGCTGCCGATGGTCGGCGATTTCTTCCAGCGTGCGCAGCGCGCCCGGATCGTCGACACGAAGGCGAAATTCGATACCGAGCCGTCGCCGGGCTGGTTCGCGTCGCTGCGCGAGCGCGTGACGGATCTGGTCGACACGTGGTTCCCGCCCGAGGCGAAGAAGGCGCCCGCACCGGCCAGGACGCAGCGGGTGGAGCATGCGCCCGACGCTGATACGGGCGCGGCGTCGGCCGCGTCAGCCGCATCGGCGCCCGAAGCGGCATCGGGCGGCATCGTCGAGGAATGGGTGCCGGCGTCCGAAGTAGCCGCGTCGGCCGCCGCGCTGTCGGCGGGCGCATCGCAGCCGCAGCCGCAACCCGCGCAGCCGCCTGCGGGGGCGAGCGCGGCGGGCGGAAGCAGCACCGGCCTCGGCGCCGCACCGGCTGCCGCCCCTTCGGCTGCACCGTCTCCGGCGCCGGTGCAGGCCACACCCGACGCGCCCGGCGCTTCGCAGTAGCGGAGCCGTTCAGAATTCGCGCGATGCTGCCGTAATCATGTTGTCATGACAGCTCGCGCGGTCGCTCCGCGCCGCCCCGATGAGGCTATCTACCGACTACGTCCCGCTCACGCGCGACGATCTCGCCGCCGGCGTCCCGCTCGGCTTCGATCTCTACGATGCCGACGGCGCCGCGCTGCTTCCGGCCGGCACGACGCTGCACGATGCCGCGCAGCATGCTTTCCTGTTCGACCATTTCCGTCCGGTACGACGGCGCGACGACGCCGAAGCCGCGGCCGAGCCGCGCATGCCTGACGCGGTGCCTCACTCGCTGCGGATGGGGTTGTCGCCGGGCGCTTCGATCGGCATCCGCCGCCGGGTCGGCACGACCCGCGGGCTGCAGCGCTGCAGGTTGATCGGCATCGCCGCATCGGGCGCGCTGTTCGTCGAGCCGCAGCCGGTGGCCGCGCTCGACTTCGCGCGCGGCGACGACATCGAGGCCGTGGCAATCGGCCGTGCCGCGGTGTCGCGTTTCGGCGCGACGGTCGAGTCGGTGCAGGCGGCGGGCGCTGCGCAGTACCTGGTGCTGTCGCCGCCCGGCTTCGTCGACCGGCTACGCTCGCGTGCGGAGCCGCGCGTGCCGGTGCGGATCGCCGCCTGCTGCGCGGGCGGGTCGGAGGGCGCGGAAGGCATCGGGATGGTGCGCGACGTCAGCGTGAGCGGCCTGTCGATTGCCGTCGACCGGCCGATCGCCGCCATCGGCGAGCCCTTGCGCGTGCAGCTTCCGTACGCGGTGGGCGACCGGGTCGAGCTGCTGGCGCTCGACGGCACGGTGCGGGCCGTTCATGCCGATCCGGCCGCGCCCGCGCTGACGCTGCATCACGCGGCGTTCGGCGAGACCGGCGCCGACGACCTGATCCGCCTCAAGGCGCTGCTGTTCGACCGGCTGATGGCGTCGTCGGATACCGGCCGGCGGGGCTGATTCAGGGCTGGACGCACCGGGCGCCGAGCCACGGTATTCGGTGCGTGAATGCCGATAATCATCTGATGATTCGGTATATTCCGCGGCGATTGTATGGTTTCCGTCAACAGTGAATTCGCGATTTAAGTATTTACCCTGATAACGTGGCCTCCTAGACTTCTACTCATGCGCAACGACCCCGAGTCCGAAGCGCCTGACAAAACAATCCTGGAGGTAACGCATCATGAAATCGCTGATCAAGGCAGTTGCACTGGCCGCCCTGGTGGCTGCACCGGTCGTCTCGTTCGCCCAATCGAACCAGCAGCCGCTGACGCGCGCGCAAGTGCGCGCCGAGCTGGTCCAGCTCGAAAAGGCCGGCTACAACCCGAACGACTGGATCAATTACCCGGAAAACATCCAGGCCGCACAGGCAAAGATCGCTGCCGCACAGAACACCGGTGCGCAAGCTGATGCAACGGGCTACGGTTCGAACCCTGCCGCAGCGTCGCAGTCGGGCCAGCGCGTGGTCGTCCCGGCCGCAACCGACCGTTCGTCGGTGTTCTTCGGCCACTGAGCCCGTTGCCGGACGGCGGCCTTCGGAGCCGCCGCCTTGGCCGTATCGAGAAGCCCGCACCCGGTTCATTCGAGTGCGGGCTTTTTTGCGCCGAAACGTGCCGGCCGCCGATGGTCGCGGGCGCCCCTGACAATCCGGCCCGCGTGCGCTAGCATCGCGGTCGATGTCACTGCCGCAGGGTGACCGATGCAAACGGGGCGAAGCAACGCACCGGATTCCACGACTTCAACGAACAACAAGGAGCATCCATGCGTGTCTTGACTGGTCTGCTGTGCTCGCTCGCGCTGGCGGCGAACGTCGCCCATGCGCAGGCGAATTGTGCCGACGCGACGGATCAGGCGGCGATGACGGCGTGCGCCGATCGCGCGTACAAGAAATCCGACGGGGAACTGAACCGGACCTACCAGGCCGTCACCGCGCGCCTGCGCGATGCGCGACCGCTCGCCGACAAACTCGTGAATGCGCAGCGTGCGTGGATCGCGTACCGCGATGCCGAATGCAACTTCTCCAGCGCGAACGTCGAGGGCGGCAGTGCGTATCCGATGGTCGTGTCGACCTGCCTCGACGATCTGACGAAAGCGCGCACCGAAACGCTGAAGAGCTATCTGTCGTGCGAGGAAGGCGATCTCGCGTGCCCCGTGCCGGCCAAGTAAGCGGGTAAGCGGGGGGCGCCGCCAGGCCGGGCGCATGCCGGGCGGCCGGCGGCGCCTGCCATCCAGCCGCTGCCGGGCGTCGTCCGCTACACGTCGTCCGTTACACGTCGTCCGTTTCGTCGAGCAGCTTGTGCCGCATCGCGTAACGCACCAGCGCCGCTTCGTGCGGCATCTGCATCTTTTCCAGGATGCGCGTCTTGTACGTGCTGACCGTCTTCGCGCTCACGCACAGCGCGTTGGCGATCTCGGTCAGCGTCTGGCCGGCGGCGATCCGCCGGAACACGTCGAATTCGCGGTCGGACAGCCGCTGGTGCGGCAGCGTCTCGGCCGGCTCGTTCAGGCTCTGCGCGAACTGCTCGGCCATCGCGAGACTCACGTAGACGCCGCCCGACGCCACCTTCGTGACCGCGCCGACCAGCTCGGCGCTCGCGCTTTCCTTCGTCAGGTAGCCCGACGCGCCGGCGCGGAACGCGCGCACCGCGTATTGCTGCTCCGCGTGCATGGTCAGCACGAGGACGCGCAGCGCGGGCTTCTCGTCCTTGATCTGCTTGATCAGTTCGACGCCGTTGCGGCCCGGCATCGACAGGTCGAGCACGAGCACCTGCGCGGGCGTGGCGCGTATGAGCGCGATCGTCGACGGGCCGTCGCAGGCTTCGCCGGCCACTTCGAATCCGGTGGCGTTCTGGAGGATGTGCCGCAGACCGTCGCGTACGAGCGTATGGTCGTCGGCGATGAGCACCTTGATCATGTGATTGGCGTTTCCTGTTGGACGGTACTGAGCGGGAACGCGACGGTGATCGAGAAACCGCGCGCGAGCGCGGTGTCGATCGTCACGGAGCCGCCCAGCATGTGGGCGCGTTCGCGAATGCCGATCAGGCCGAACGATTTGTCTTCATGGGCCGGGCCGCCGGGCGCCGAGCCGCGGCCGTTGTCCGCGACGCGCAACACGCAGAAGCCTTCCTCGACGTCGAGCCGCAGTGCGACGCGCGTCGCATCCGCGTGGCGCGCGACGTTCGTCAGCGCTTCCTGGACGATCCGGAACAACGTGGTCGCGCCCGCGCTGGTGAACGTGAGCCCGCCGGTTTCGATGTGCCGCTCGACATCGATCCCGTAGCGGTTCGTGAAATCGTTCGCGAGCCATTCGATCGCGGGCACGAGGCCGAGATCGTCGAGCATCACGGGCCGCAGGTCGGCCGCGATGCGCCGCACCGACGCGACCGTCGCGTCGATCAGCCGCCGCATGCCCTGCAGGTGCGTCTGCACGTCTTCGTCGGGTTGTGTGCGACCCGGCACGCGCAGTTGCTGTTCGACCACCGACAGATCCATCTTCAGCGCGGTGAGCTGCTGGCCGAGGTCGTCGTGCAGTTCGCGCGCGATGCGGGTCTTTTCCTCTTCGCGCACGTTCTGCAGGTTCGCCGACAGTTCGCGCAATTCTTCACGCGACTGCTTCAGCGCGTTATCGGCGCGCTGCCGCTCGGTGATGTCGCGCAGCATCACCGTATAGAGCTTGCCCGACGCGTCGCGAATCTGCGAGATCGACGCCTCGATCGGGAATTCCTCGCCGTTGGCGCGCAGCCCGAACAGCACCCGCTGGCGGCCCATCTGCCGCTCGGACACGCCCGTCACGCCGAACTGGTCGACGTGCTTGGCGTGCGCGGCGCGGAACCGCTCGGGAATGAAGCGCGACAGCGGCGCACCGATCGCCTCCATCGCGGACACGCCGAACACCTGCTCGGCCATCGGATTGAAGATGACGACCGTCTGCTTTTCGTCGATCGTGATGATCGCTTCCATCGACGAACGGATGATGCCCATCATCCGCGCCTCGTTGAGGATGCCGCGGCTGCTCGCGCCCGGATCGGCGGCGGAGCGGCCGCGCAGCAGCGCATGGATCAGCACCGCGAACGCGATCGACGCGATCAGGCCCGCGGCGAGCACGGTGCCGGCCGCGCGCTGCGCGCCGGTGGCGCTCGGGCGGCCGTCCGCGGAATACGCGAGCGTCAGCACGGTGCCGCCGAAATTCAGCTCGTCGGTGCGCCGCATCAGGTCGGGCGAAGCCGACGCCTCGTCGGTCGTCGTTTCGACGCTGACGATCGCGCGCCGATCGCCGCCGGCGGTGATCCACACGTCGATCCCGCGTTCCGCGTCGAGCGCACGCTCGACCAGGCGCCGCGGGCTCAACGCCGCGAACAGCACGCCGTCGGCGCCGGTTTCGCGCGGGCCGGGCGGTGTGGCGGCCGCACGCGGCGACGCGGCAACCGGCAGGAACAGCGTGAAGGTGCGGGCGTCGCGGGACGTGTCGTCGTCGGCCGGGTGGACGCCGAGCGCGACGTCGCCGGTCTGCAGCGCGCGCGCAAGCGGCGCCGCGTCGGGCGCGCCGAAGCGCACGACCGGTGAATTCGACGCCGGTGCGCTGAGCGCGGCGGTCGCGAGCGTGCCGGCCGGCAGCGGCTTCGCGCCGGCGAGGGCGGTGCGCGTCGCGGGCGGCAGCGGGGCATAGCCGATCTGGCGGACCGGCGAGCGGCCACTGTCGAGGTCGAGCATCTCCGCATACCGGCGCCATTGTTCGGGCGTCATGCCCGGGGCGAGGCTGAACGCGCCGCGCGCGCCTTCGAGCACGGCCACGCCGGATTGCAGCTCATGGCGGAGCATCGCCGTCACATGCGTCGTGCGGCGTTCGAAACGCGTATGGACGGCGCCTTGCCACTGCTCGCGCACGAGCAGCGCGACGCCGAGCGACAGCACGGCGCCGGCGCACAGTGCAACGACGCCGGCCGCGAGCGGCTGGCGTAACATGATCTGGAGGCGCGTAGGCCCTCGGGCGTCCCGCGTCGGGGTTCCACTTGCGGTCATTCGATGGCCATTCTGTTGTCGGGGGCCGTCCCGCGGCACGGGGGCGGCGCAGCAAAACCGGGCAAAACTCGCACGAGCTGCACGAAACGTCTTATTTTCAAGATGAAATTGTGCGCGATTTACACGGTTTTTGTAATGGGGTCACTAGAAATTGCGGCAACCAGGCGTGAAGCAGCGGGCGCGCCGGCCGCGCTTGACCCGCATCAACGGGCGCGTCGGCACGTGGGGCAGACTGTTCGGCAGGCCACCTGGCACCGGGCCGGGGGGCGATAACGGGCCGCCGTCGCGCGACGCGCGATGCGTGCCCGGTCGGAGGGACGGACCATGTACAAGCGGATTTTCGTCGGGCTCGACGGCAGCCCGAGCGCGCGTCTCGCGCTGAACGAGGCGATCCGGATCGCGGCGGCGTCCGGCGGCGAAGTGACCTGCGCGTACGTCGTCGAGCACCGGCCGCAGCTTGTCGACGTCGACGCGGGCTTCGCGGCCGCGCGCGACGGCGATGCGGCCGCGACCGATGCGGCGACGCCGGTGCTCGACGATGCGAAGGCGGCGCTCGCGCACGAGCAGGTGCGAGGCACCGTGCGTGCGCTCGACGCCTACGGCGAGGATGTCGCCACGGTGCTGATGCGCACGGCGGCCGAAGCCGATGCCGACCTGATCGTAATGGGCACGAGCGGGCGGCATGGCCTGCGCCGGCTGCTGCTCGGCAGTGTCGCCGAATCGCTGCTGCGCGCGGCCGACCGGCCCGTGCTGCTGGTGCGGCACAGCGAGCCCGGCACGTCGGCGGCTGCGTGACGCGCGCGGCACAGCGCGGATGTCGACGCACGGGCGGTCGCGGGCGGCGACCGTCTCGCGCATTCGTCGGATGACGGCCGGATGAAACGGAAACGCCCCGCGCACGGCGCGTGAGCGCGGCTGTCGCTGCCGTCGCATCGACCCGCGAGGGCGGCACGCCCGATGCCCCCGCGCGCACAATCGCGTGCCGGCGGTTGCATCCGGACACGCAGTTCTGGCAGCATCGACCGGTGTCCGCTTGTTCGCCGCGCGCATGGCCGCGGCGATCGACGCAGCAGCATCCGGCGATATGCGGTCGCGTTCGCGATGAGCGAAGCGAGGCCGTGCGCCGGGTGCCCGGTTCCTTACCTTACCGACGTCATCCGCCATGCCGATCTCCGCTACCGACCTGATTCGCCAGTTCGACCTGCAGCCGCATCCCGAAGGCGGCTATTTCCGCGAAACCTACCGTGCGACCGATTCGGTCGTGCGTCCGGCCGACGGTGCGCCACGCGCCGCGTCGACCGCGATCTACTACCTGTTGTGCGACGGCGCGTATTCGTCGTGGCACCGGATCCGTTCCGACGAAGTCTGGCATTTCTACGCGGGCGACCCGATCGAAGTGTGGGTGCTCGACGAGCGCGACGGGCTGACGATCCACCGGCTCGGCAACCCGCTCACGCATCCGGGCACCGTGTTCCAGGCGGTCGTGCGGGCCGGGAGCTGGTTCGGCGCGCGCTGCGCGTTGCCGGAGCATGTCGCGCTCGTCGGCTGCACGGTGGCGCCGGGCTTCGAGTTCGCGGAATTCGAACTGGCCGATGCGGCCGCGCTGGCCGCCGCGTTTCCCGATTACGCGGAACACGTCGGGCAGCTTGCCCAGCGCACCGACATGTGACTGTCACGACGGTGCCGCCAAGGGCGCCAAGCCCGTGCCGACGGTGCGTGTTCAGCGCGGTCGCGGCCAAACCCGTTTAGAATGCCGTGGTGCATCGGGTCGGCTGCGGGCGTGCCGCGGCGGCCGTTGCCCAGCCGTGCCGACGGCCCCCGTCGCGCCACTGCATGCCTTCCAGGAGCGCCGCCGTGTGGCACTTTCCCATCGCTATTCCATCGTCGCTCGGCCCATGGGCCGTGTTCGCGAGCGTGTTGATCACGCAGCTCGGCGTACCGGTGCCGGCCGTGCCGATGCTGATTCTCGGCGGCACGATGGCGGCAATGGGGCAGGCGTCCTGGGTCAGCATGTTCGCGGCGGCGATCGGTGCGACGATGCTGGCCGATTCGCTGTGGTTCTTCATGGGCCGCACGCGCGGCCGGCGCCTGCTGAACGGCCTCGTGCGCTTTTCGCTGTCGCTCGACACGACGCTGCGTTTCGCACGTAACGTATTCGAAAGATACGGCGCGCCGCTGCTCGTACTGTCCAAATTCCTGCCGGGCCTCGGCCTCGTGTCGGCGCCGCTGCTCGGCACGACCGCGATCGGCGTCGGCGTATTCCTGTTCTGGGATCTGGCCGGCGCATCGCTGTGGGCCGCGTTCTGGCTGATCGGCGGCGCGGCCATTCACGACCAGATCGTCCAGTTCGTGCTGTGGGTGCGCGCGAGCGGCGGCACGATCCTCGATGCATTCCTCGCGATCTTCATCACGTTCCTGTTGTACCGCTGGGTGCGTCGCGTGCAGTTCCGCCGCTATCTCGCGCAGCTGCGCATCTCGCCGCCGCAGCTCGTCGAAATGATGACGTCGGACGAGCCGCCGCTGATCTTCGACGCGCGGCCGAAGGCGATCCGCGAGCGCGAACCGTACCGGATCGCCGGCGCGGTGCCGGTCGATCTCGATTCGCCGGACCTGCTCGATCCGGAAATGCTGAAGCGGCCGATCGTCGTGTATTGCGTGTGCCCGAACGAGGCCACCGCGAAGCGCCTGATCGCGAAGATGCAGCGCAAGAAGATGATCCACAACATCCGCGCGCTGAAGGGCGGACTCGATGCGTGGGAGAAGCACGGGTATCCGGTCGAGCCGATGCCGGCCGATCTGGATTCGTCGCGGTATTTCGTGCGCCCGGATCACGGTGCGATCGAAGGCGAATATACGGTGCGCGCGACGCTGTCGAAATAAATCCGCACGCGAGAGTCGCGCGCATTCGAATTCCACTACCGGTTTCACGCCCCGCGATTCTTCCGAAAATCGACTGGCGCGAAACCGCTGATCCTCCATATAATCCCGCCTGCATATTGCGTGCGCCTGATCGCGCACATTCGACGCGTGTTCGTTCGCGCCGAAAGCGATTGATCCCGTCGCCGTCCGTCACGCGCACAGCCGCGTCACACGGGCCGCGCGGGCGTATTCCGTGAAAGGCCCGATCCGTTTTCCGGATTGTTCCGGAACATACGGATAATCCGCGGCAATTCCAATCGGATTGACGCAGTATCCGTGTCGTTTCTAATTTGGAAAACGACGGCGGAGATTATTTCGTTTTCGGCATGCCGGGATCGGCATGAACGGTCGCGCATTGATATCGACAATGACGGCGGCCCGTTCGCGGCTGCCAGGAGACGGACTTGAAACAACCAGAAGACCAGTTGCACCGCGGGCTGGAAGAGCGGCACATCAACCTGATGGCGCTCGGCGCGACGATCGGCGTCGGCCTGTTCCTCGGCTCGGCCACCGCGATCCGCGTCGCCGGCCCGGCCATCCTGCTGACCTACCTGCTGGGCGGCATCGCCATTTTCCTGATCATGCGCGCACTCGGCGAGATGGCGATCGCCAATCCCGTCGCCGGCGCGTTCAGCCGCTACGCACGCGATTACCTCGGACCGCTCGCCGGCTACCTGACCGGCTGGACCTACTGGTTCGTGTGGATCGTCACCTGCATGGCGGAAATCACGGCGGTCGGCGTCTACATGCACATGTGGTTCCCCGGCGTGCCGAACTGGATCTGGGCGCTCGCGGCGCTCATGGCGATGGGCTCCGTGAACTTCATCGCGGTCAAGCTGTACGGTGAATTCGAGTTCTGGTTCGCGCTGATCAAGATCGTCACGATCGTGCTGATGATCATCGGCGGCGGGCTGATGATCGCGTTCGGCATCGGCAACGGTGGTGTCGCGATCGGCCTGTCGAACCTGTGGGCGCACGGCGGCTTCATGCCGAACGGCATCAACGGCGTGGTCGCTGCGTTGCCGATCGTGATGTTCGCGTATCTCGGCGTCGAAATGCTCGGCCTCACCGCCGGCGAGGCGCGCAACCCGGAGAAGTCGCTGACGAAGGCCGTGAACTCGGTGTTCTGGCGCGTGCTGATTTTCTACATCGGTGCGCTGTTCGTGATCATGTCGCTGTATCCGTGGGACCAGATCGGCACGCAGGGCAGCCCGTTCGTGATGACGTTCTCGCGGCTCGGCATCCCGGCCGCCGCCGGCATCATCAACTTCGTCGTGCTGACCGCGGCGCTGTCGTCGTGCAACAGCGGCCTGTTCAGCACCGCGCGGATGCTCTACAACCTCGCGCAGCAAGGCCAGGCGCCGAGCAAGCTCGGCCAGGTCAACCGCAACGGCGTGCCGGTGTACGGCGTGATCGTGTCGGTCGCGCTGCTCCTGATCGGCGTGCTGCTCAACTATCTCGCGCCGCAGCACGTGTTCACGTGGCTCACGTCGGTGTCGACGTTCGGCGCGATCTGGACGTGGTGCGTGATCCTGATCGCGCAGATGCGCTTTCGCCGCACGCTGTCGGCCGACAAGATCGCGCGCCTGCCGATCCGCGTGCCGTTCTATCCGCTCGGTTCGTTCGTCGCGCTCGGCTTTCTCGTGCTGGTGGTCGTGCTGATGGCGTTCACGCCCGATACGCGCGTCGCGCTCGTGATCGGGCCGGTTTGGATCGTGCTGCTCGGCATCACGTATGCGCTGTTCTACGCGAACCGTCCGGCGGCATCGGTGCCGACGAAGTCGTAGGCGGCAAGGGCAGGGACCCGCGCGACCCTTGATCGCAATCATGCACGCGCGGGCCGGACGATCTATGCTGAACGAATCGATTGTCCGCGCTTCGCGTGGCAACCCGCCGATTCCCGTGACCGCCCGCGACCGCGGCGGTTGTCCGGTTGCCGTGCGCCGCTTCCGCGCGAAGCTCCCGGCGTCGTTTCGCGACGACGCGCACGCACGGAGGCCTTCGCCATGCAGCCTGCCCAGCCCATCCCGACGCTTGCGCGGATCGCGCTGGCCGTCGATCCGACGCCCGAATCGCTGTCCGCCGCGCGCTATGCGCGCACGCTGCTGCGCCCCGGCATGCGATTGCGCATCGTCTGCGCCATCGACAACCCGCGCCTCGTATTGCCCGACATCCCGCGCATCGACGCACTGCTGACGTCCGCGCGCGAGGATCTGATGCGCGAAGCGCAGGCCATCAACGAACGGATCGCGGCGTTGTTCGCCGACAGCGGCATCGAAGTCGAGCAGGCCATCATCGATACGTCGGTGACGGGCGGCTCGGTAGCCGATGCCTTGGTGAGCGATACGTCGGCATGGCAAGCGGACGTGCTGGTGGTCGGTGCGAATCCGCATCACGGGCTGCTGCGGCTCGTCGAAGGCGCGATGTCGGACACGTTGACGACACGCGTGCGCTGCGCGCTGCTGATCGTGCCAGCCGCCTATGCGCGGCCGTCGGACGGCGGCCTGCAGCGGCTGATGTTCGCGGTCGACGGCAGCGAGCCGTCGCTGCACGCGGTGCGCGTCGGGCTCGGCTTCGCGACGCCGACGACGTTGCTGTACGCGGCCTACGTGATCGATCGCGCGGTTCGTCTGACGGATATCGTGCCGGTGCGCGCACTCGAGGATGCCTATCGCGCGGAGGGCGAGGATGCGCTCGCGAAGGTCGGCCCGCTGTTCCATGCGACCGGGAACCCGAGCAAGCGCAGTGTCATTGAAACCCGCCCGACCAGCGACGACGTGGCCCATGCGCTGATGCGGGACGCCGTGCACTGGCGCGCCGAACTGCTGGTGGTCGGCACGCATGGCAGGCGCGGCATCGCCGCCTGGCTGATCGGCAGCGTTGCGCGCCGCATTGCGCATCTTGCACAGGTGCCGGTGCTGCTCGTGCGCGGTACCGAATAATTCGCGCGGTGTCGCGGCCGAAGCGCGCTTGGCTTGACCTGCATCAGAAACCGCGCGCTTCGCGCGTGAGACATTGACGGAACATCCGGCACCGCAGTCGGTCTGTCGTGCATGTACCGCACAGCCACGCAGCGACACGCGAGTTGATGGCGGTGATCGACGGTGCATTCACAGCCGTTACGTCAATTTCCGGAGCCGCAACGTGCGATGCACCGTGCGCCATCCGGCCGAGAACTCTCTGGCACGAGGGTAGGCAGCTACGGCTGCCTTGGAGGACGGGCGGGGTGCTAGTCACCCCGTCCGCTTTCCTCGTTCGTGTTGTGTTGTCGTTGGCCCCGTCTGGATTGCCTTCCCCGCAGGAATCGTCGTCATGGCGGCCGTGTCGAACGGCGCGTCGCGATGCGTGATGGCGCGCGGCGGCGCCGATGCGGATCGGTGAGGGTCGCGGCATGCGCACCGCTGCCGTACAGGCACGGCGTGCGGCAGGCGCTGCTGACCTTGTGAGATGTGCAGCCGTTGCACGGCCCCCGTGCCGTACAGCGGCATGCTTGCATGCTCAGGTGAAGCGAAGCATCGACCTCAGGTCGTGCCGTCGGCCGGCACCGCGGCGCACCCGCGGACGCTGGTGCCCGACATGCAGCGGCGTGCACGCGCTGCACATGCGGTTGCGCAAGCGGTTCGCGTGCGGCCAGCCGGGGCGCGCCTTTCGACGTGGCTCGGCATCGGCCGACGCGTCGGGTGCGGCCCGCGCGCAGAGTGCCGCGGCGAACCGTTGCAACGCGAGCACCGAGCCCGCGACGCTCTGGTACTTTTCGCGGCCGATCTGCCCGTCGAGCGTGACCAGCAATCCGGCTTCGCGTGCAAGCGCAAGCAAGGCGTCGATATTGTCGGACGGAAGGTTGCCGGCCGACACGGTCTGGGTGGGCTGGGCGCGCGCTTTTCCCGACGCGCGCCGCTGGCCGTCCCGGCCCGGTAAGTTGCGATGTGCCATGGTTGGTCTCCTGCGCCAGGCCCCGCATGCCGGCTCGACGGCCGGCTGAGCGATGACCCGTATGAACGTTTCGTCCATGTCACCAGTATCGTGTCGCGCCCGTGCGCTGCCAAGCAGCGCGCGCTGAAGTCGCTGTCAGGTATTGCGCGGCGCCTATCGGAATCCGCTGACACGCAGGGCGGCCGATCGGCTGTCCCCGGCGACGCGCCAGCCCGTTCGTTCCGATGAATGGGCGGCACGTGGAGGAGGTCGCTTGACGCATGATTTCGTCCGTTCTAAGTTGCCCGGTGCATCGGCGTCGAGCAGCGTTCCATCGCTCGCCTGTCGGCCGATGCCGCGCCCCGGGGTGGCGTGGCAGGGCTTCCAGTCTCGTTCGCGGGCAGTTTGCGCCGCGGACCTTGCGCGGCCGGTTCGGGACGAACCGGCACGGCGGCACGCAACGTGCCGTTGATCGCGCGCAAACACGCGCCGGCGCATCGCACGCCGCGCCGCCGTTCAGTCTTTAAGCTTCCGGTACCTTCTTCTTTTCGTTCCTCGACCGTCAGGAGCCCGTCGATGTCCAAGGACAATTTGCTCGATTCACTCAAGGAAGCCGCCAAACAGCGCGCGATCGGTTCGGATGAGTTGCGTGCGATGCTCGATGACGAAGTACGCATACTGTCGTCCGGCGCGCGGGTGCACGACTACATCCACGTATTCGCGATCCGCCACCTTCGCGAACGGATGCGCCGGCAGGACGATCTCCACGACGACACGCGTGCCGATGCGCCGTCCGCGGACGCCGATCCGCGTCCGAGCCATCGCCTGTAACGGGTGAGCGCGCGGCCGATGCCGCGGACGTAATACGATCCGTCGCCGGGCAGGGCATTCATGCGTTGGTCGACAGCAAGCCGGCCCGTTCCAAAGCCCTTTTTGATCGCCGTGCCCAGGGTTGGCGGTACTGCCGTCGCGTCCGCGGGTAGTGCACGCACCGCGCCGTGCATCGCGGTCATCCTGACGATCCGCTGACAACCCGCCTTGCGTTTTGCTATACGTTTCACCGAATTGTCACAGCAGCCTCAAGTAAGTGGCGCGATTGCCGTTTACCCGGTGAATTCGTCCACCGGGCGTTCCCGCTCCCTTACCGAGTCGTTGCCATGCTCTCGTCCATCCGCGCCCGCATCCTTGCCGCGTGCGTCGCCATCGTCGTATTCGCGCTGGTCGCCACCACGCTCATCAACTATTTCATCGCGCGCTCGTACAACGACGACGCAATCGACCGCAACCTGACTTCCGTCGCCAGCGGCCACGTGGTCGGGATCGCCGACTGGGTCGCCACCCGGAGCCGGATGATCGCGTCGCTGCAGGACGCCGCACTGACGCCCGATCCGCTGCCGGTGTTCAAGCAGATGGCCACGGCCGGCGGCTTCACGAACGTCTACGCGGGCTACGCCGACAAGGCGTTCCACTTCTCCGACCCGACCGGCATCCCGCCCGACTACGATCCGACCGGCCGCCCGTGGTACAAGCAGGCCGCGCAGGCCGGCAAGCCGGTCGTCACGCCGCCGTACGTCGACGCCGGCACGGGCAACCTCGTCGTCACGTTCGCGGTGCCGATCCTGCGTGACGGCGCGCTGAAGGGCGTCGTCGCGGCGGACGTCGCGATGGACACCGTGATCGCGAACGTGAAGTCGATTCATCCGACGCCCGCGAGCTTCGGGATGCTGATCGACAGCAACGGCCATGTGGTCGCTCACCCGGACCCGAAGCTCACGCTGAAGCCGGTCGCCGACGTGTCGCCCGAACTCGGCGCGACGAACGGCGCGACGATCGCAGCCGCGACCGCGCCCGTCGAGGTGACGGTCGGCGGCGACGCGAAGCTGGTGCGCGCGCGCCCCGTGCCGGGCACGGACTGGTACGCGCTGGTGCTGCTCGACAAGAACGAAGCGACGGCCGGGATGCGCTCGCTGCTGACCGCTTCGCTGATCACGCTGCTCGTGATCGTCGGTGTGGCCTCGCTGATCATCGGTGCGATCACCGCGACCGCGTTCCGTCGCCTGTCGCAAGTGCGCCAGGCCATGGCCGCGATCGGCTCGGGCGCCGGCGACCTGACGCAGCGCCTGCCGGTCGACGGACGTGACGAAGTGGCCGACATCGCGCGCTCGTTCAACAGCTTCGTCGAGAAGCTGAACGACGTGATGCGCCAGATCCGCGATGCGAGCGAATCGGTGCGCACGGCCGCGAACGAGATCGCGGCGGGCAACCAGGACCTGTCGTCGCGCACCGAATCGGCGGCGGCGAGCCTCGAGGAAACGGCCGCGTCGATGGAAGAGATCACGGCGACGGTTGGTCAATCGGCAGCCGCTGCCGGCCAGGCCGACGAACGCGCGGCGGCCGCGTCGCGGATCGCGTCGCACGGCGGCGTGGTCGTGTCGGACGTCGTCGCGACGATGGAGAAGATCGAGGAAGCCTCGGGCCGGATCGGCGACATCATCGGCGTGATCGACGGGATCGCGTTCCAGACCAACATCCTCGCGCTGAACGCGGCCGTCGAAGCGGCGCGCGCGGGCGAGCAGGGTCGCGGCTTCGCGGTCGTCGCGCAGGAAGTGCGCAGCCTTGCGCAACGCAGCGCGCAGGCCGCGCGCGAAGTGAAGGTGCTGGTCGAATCGACGGTCGCGAGCGTGTCGGCCGGGTCCGGGCAGGTGCGTCAGGCGGGCGACACGATGCGCGAGATCGTGTCCAACGTGTCGAACGTGACGACGATCATCTCCGAGATCACGCACGCGGCGAACGAGCAGACGCGCGGCATCCAGGAGGTGAATCGCGCGGTCACGCAGCTCGACGAAATGGTGCAGCAGAACGCGGCGCTCGTCGAACAGTCGACCGCCGCCGCGACCGCGCTGCAGTCGCAGGCGAACGCGCTGGCGACCACGGTCGGGCGGTTCAAGGTCGCTTGACGCGGCTCGTGGGAAAGTCGGCCGCGCCGCTCAGGAGCGGCCGTTGTCGCGCATCAGCGCGAGCCGGTTGTAGAGCGTTTTCAGGCTGATCCCGAGCGCTTTCGCGGCGCGCGGCTTGTTGCCGTCGAAGTGGCGCAGCGTCGCCGCGATGAAGCGCTGCTGCGCATGGTGCAAGGTCGCGCCGAGCGGCAGCGCCATCGTGCTCTCCGACAGGCGTTCGGGCGGCATCGCCGGCTTCGGCAGCGTGACGTCGATGCCGTCGTCCGCCAGGATGTAGGCGCGCTCGATCGTGTTGTGCAGCTCACGGACGTTGCCGGGCCACGAATAGGCACGCAGCGCCGCGATCGCGGCCTCGGTCAGCTGCTTGTGCGCACGGTGCCGCGCGTTGAGCGCGTCGACGAATTCCAGTGCGATCGTCTCGATGTCGGTATCGCGCTGGCGCAGCGGCGGCACGTACAGCGCAAACGCGGCGAGGCGATAGAACAGGTCCTCGCGCAGCCGGCCGTCGCGCACGGCTTCGGCCGGGTTGTGACGCGTGGCCGACACGATGCGTACGTCGAGCGGAATCGGCTCGGTGCCGCCCACCCGCACGATCACGTTCGATTCGATCGCCCGCAGCAGCTTCACCTGCAATGGCGCGGGCATTTCCGCGATCTCGTCGAGCAGCAGCGTGCCGCCGCGCGCGGCTTCGAAGAAGCCTTCCCGCTGCGCAATTGCACCTGTGAAGCTGCCTTTCTCGTGCCCGAACAATTGCGATTCCGCGATCTCGGGGGGAATCGCGCCGCAGTTCACGGGGACGAACGGGCCGTCGCGCCGGGCACTGAGATCGTGCAGCCGGCGTGCGACGATATCCTTGCCGACCCCGCTTTCGCCGGCAATCATCACGCTGGCGCGGGTCGGGGCGATCTTTTCGATGCGGCCGAGCAGCGTGCGCATCGCGGTGGACCGGCCGGACAACCGGCGGCCGTCTGCACGCTGCTTCGACCGGTTTGCAGTTTCTCCCATTGGCATGGATCGACATTGGCGGGGCCGTTTTGAAAATCGGCACCACGCGCTCCGTTGATTGCAATATTTTCATCGACAGCAAAACGACCACGAAGGTGCCGCGAAATAGAAATTTCCAATGTGCGCGGCGGGGACAGAAGAGACAGGCCATCGATTCCCAATGCGAATGGGCGCGTTTCTGGCTATCCGGGGTCGTATCGGTGCTTTTTTACAGACTTTCGATGAAAAAACGGTCGTGACCATCGTGCGGTGATGCGGCGCGCGACACCGGCCGGCGCTCGACCGGTCACGGCACCCCCGGCAGCCGGCGAGTCAGGCAGGCGGCCATCCTCGACCCGCGTCAGGCATGCCGTTTGCGGCGGCCATCAGGCTCGCCCGGCACGCTCGACGGCAGGCCGGATGGTCGACCCTCGGCATGACGCCGTGCGACCGGAGCCGGCGCGAGGCAAGGATGCAATGAGGACCCTGACCCGTGAGTTGTCACGGCAGGGCGCATGGATCGTGCTGGCCGTCGGGCTGGCGTCCGCGCTGCAGGCGTGGGCGGTTCACGTCGTCGGCGAGCACGCGCCGTTTGCGCCGCTGCCATTTTATGCAGGCGTTGCGGCTGCCGCATGGCTGACGTCGTTCGGCGGCGGTCTGGTCGCGGCCGCGTTGAGCGTGGCCGTGATCGCCACGCTGTGGTGGCGTGATGCGCCGCTGGCCGCGCTGCTGACACAGGCCGGCACGTTCGTCGCGATCAGCTTCGTCGAGTGCATGTTCGTGATGGCCGTGAAGCCGCTGCTCGCAAACGATCGTCTGCGCGAAAACGATGACGACGCCGACGCCGATGGCCGCGAGCCGCATCGCGAACCGACGCCGGCGGCACGCGTACCCGTCCCTGACGACCGCCTGTTGCGCCGTGTGGTCGACGCTTCGCCCGACGCGATCGTCGGGGTCGATGCCGCGCGGCGGATCACGAGCTGGAATCCGGCCGCGCGGCGGATCTTCGGCATCGACGCGGCGCAGGCCGCCGGGCGCGACGTCGCCGCGATGATCGCGCCGCGCTGGTTGCGGCGACATCCGTTGCCCGCGTCGCTCGCGAACCTGCACGAGTCGGTCGGTCCGCTCGACGTGCTGTGCGTGCGACGCGACGGGGGCCGCTTTCGGGCGACTTTCGCGGCATCGCCGATGGCCGATGCGCAGGGCAACTGCTTGGGTCTGTCGATCACGCTGCGCGACGCGCACGAACGGCGCCGCGGCGAGCGGCGCAACCTGCGCTCGCTGCGCGGCGCGCGCGACGCACGCGCCCAGGCGGACACGTCGAACCGGCTGAAGGACGAACTGCTGGCCACGGTGTCGCACGAGCTGCGTACGCCGCTGAACGTGATCTACGGCTGGGTCGAGGTGCTGCACAACGTCGACGGGCAAGGGCTCGCGCAACAGGCCGTCGACGCGATCGATCGCAGCGCGCGGTCGCTGTCGCACATGGTCGCCGACCTGCTCGATGCGTCATCGCTCGCGACCGGCCGGTTGCGCCTCGAGCGCGTGCCGGTCGATCTCGTGCGGGTCGTGCGCGATGCCACGCGTGAACTCGACGCGACGGCACGGGCGAGCGGGCTCGATCTGTCGACCCAATACGCGATGCCGACCTGCGTGATTCCGGCGGACCGCGAGCGCGTGCGCCAGGTCCTGTCGAACCTGCTGTCGAACGCGATCAAGTTCACGCCGCCGGGCGGGCGCATCGTCGTGTCGCTGGCCCGGGCCGGCGAGCGCGTGCGGCTGTCGGTCGCCGATACCGGGCAGGGCATTGCACCGGAAAACCTGCCGCACCTGTTCGAGACGTTCAGCCGGCCGGAACGCGCATTTGCATCGCCGGCGCGCGGCCTCGGGCTCGGCCTGCCGATCGTGCGCAACATCGCGCAACTGCACGGCGGCGATGTCGTCGCGACGAGCCCCGGTATCGGGCGCGGGACGACCGTCACGGTCACGTTGCCGGCTGGCTGGGACGTCGACGATCCGGTCGAAAACCTGCTGCACGCGGCGGGCACGCCGGACCCGGTGACGCTCGACGGCCAGCGCGTGCTCGTCGTCGACGACGATGCGACATCGCGCGCGAGTCTCGCCGCGGCCCTCGAAACGATGGGCGCGCAGGTATCGACCGCGCAGTCGGGGCATGACGCGCTCGACGCGGTGGAACGGCAGCCGCCGAACGTCGTGCTGTCGGATCTGGCGATGCCGGACGGTGACGGCTTCTGGCTGCTCGACCGCATCCGTCATTTGCCGGGCAGCAGCGGGCATCTGCCCGTCGTCGCGGTCACGGCCCACGCCGGCAACGCCGACCGGCACCGCGTGATGGCGGCCGGGTTCGACGCGTATCTGCGCAAGCCGGTGGACATGCCGACGCTGGCGAGCGTGATCGCCGATGTCGCGCCGGACGCCGCCCACGATCGAAAAGGGCGAGGCCGGTAGCAGCCGGCGTGGCCGCTCGCCCGGTCATGACGACGGAAGGCTGCGCGATTGACGCAACGGCAACCCGCGCGGCCGGCCCGCTCCGTCGCGACACACGGAGGTCCGGATGAACACGAATCGAATCCATCGGCCGGCGGCGATCGTGCTGGCCGCGACCGTCGGCGCATCGATCGCCGTAGTCGCTCATGCGCAGGCGTTGCCCGCTTCGTCGGCACAGGTCGCGCCGGGCGTCATTCGCCCCGGCACGACGGCCGACGAGGCCGGCATGACGCAGCGGCCGACCGGTATCGATGTCGAATTCGTCGACAAGGCCGGCATGATCGGCAAGGTGGAGCGGCAGGCCAGCCAGCTCGCGCTCGACCGCTCGTCGAACCCGGACGTGAAGGCGTTCGCGCGCCGGATGGTCGACGATCACGGACGGATTGCCGGCGAATTGCGGCAGCTTGGCGCGACCAAGGGCGTACCCGTCCAGTCGCGGATGCTCGTCGATCCGGCGGTAACCGCGTTGCGAACCAAGGAAGGTCATGCGTTCGACACGGCCTATGTCACGCTGGTGGGTCCGCGCGCGCATGAAGCGGCGATCCGGATCTACGAGACAGAAGCGCGGGACGGCCGCGATCCGCAGCTTCGCGCGTTCGCGGCCAACGCGTTGCCGACGCTGAAGGCGCACCTAGCCGCCGCCCGGCAACTCGCGCAGACGGTGGCGGCCGCGCACTGAGCGCCGATCGCGCTACCGCTTGCCGCCGTCAGGTCTTTCAGGGGCTTCGGGGCCGCCCGGCGACGCCTCGTACGGCGGGGAGTCGAGCGCCGTTTCGCCTTCCTCGATCAGCCAGTACGGAGAGCTGCCGTAGTACGCATGCAGCGCCTCGGCCCACTCCGGATCGGCCATGGCGGGCCAGCGGTTCCTGTCGAAGCCGGGGGCTTCGCGCACGCGTTCGGTCGCGACGGGCAGCACGAAGCAGCGGCGCTCGATGTCGAGCACGAGCACGTTCCACGGCACCGCGAGCAGCTTGTCGCCGATCCCGGGCGGGCTGCCCGCCGACACGACCGCATACGCGATCCGGCCGGAGCGCACGTCGAGCATGATGTCGGCGACCTGGCCGATGTCGTCGCCGTCCATCGTCAGGACGCGATCGCCTTCGAGCGTGCGGGCGGCCATCACGTCGGGTCCCGGCCCGGCGCCCGTGCTGCGTCGGTTGCCGCCGACGATGCGCGTAACGTCGCGCGACGGTCTGTCCGTTGTCATCGAACACCTCCTGATCGAAGCGGCACCCGGATGGGCCACGCGATTTCAACGCGCGCCGGTCAGCGCCGGCGCGGCAGCGACACGTCCTCGAGTGTATTGGCCAGCTCGTCGCGCTCGGGGCCGCCCGCGCGCGTCGCGATGTCGCCGAGCGACACGATGCCGACCAGCCGCCGGTTGCGGTCGAGCACCGGCATCCGATGCAGCTGCACGTCGGCCATCCGCTGCTGGACGTCGCCGACACCGTCGTCCTCGACGCACCACTGCACGGGTCTGGACGCGACCGCCTGCACGGGCGTATCGGACGAATGGCCGTGCGACAGCCCGCGCACCGCAAGGTCACGGTCGGTCACGATCGCGACGAGCTCGGTGCCGTCGCAAACGGGCAGCACGCCGATATCGAAGCGCCGCATCAGTTCGGCCGCGTGGCGAATCGTGTCGGTCGGCGCGACGCACACCACGTCGCGCGACATGATCTCGGTAACGCGATACATGAACGCCTCCTTCGTGAACAAGACTTTCCGGGAGCAGATGGCGTGCCGCGCGCGTGCCGCACGCGGGCCCAGGACTAGCGCAAGCCCGTTATCAGCGTTGAACAGACGCCGGCCGGCCAGGCGACGGAGAAATTTGCCAGCCCGCTTGTACATCTTCCACGGCGGCAGCTGCGAACGGGCTGAGCACGACGTCAGTGGCCGATGCCCGTCATCGCGACGATCGCGAGCACCACTGCGCTTTCGATTGCCGCCAGCGCGGCGACGCCGGCGGCGCCGCTGATTTCATGCCATCTGCGTTCAAGGCGTTTCATCACATCAACTCCGGATTGCTCCGGCACGCCGCTGCGCAGCCGCGCAGCGCGGGCCGGTTGCCGCCGTCAGCCGTGATCGCGGGGCGGTGAAGGGACGTGCGGCGAGCGGCGCTCGTGCTCGCCGGACGGCTTGGCAGGATCGATGCGGGTCGCGCCGCCCACGGCGGGCGGGTCGCTGGCCGGAAACGTCTCCTCGAGTCCCTCGTCGATGCGTTCCTCCGTCTTGTCTTCGGACGGCGGGCGCGACGCGGCGAGCCAGAGCAGTCCGGCAGCCGGTGACACGGCGTCGTGGCGGCCGGGGGCGTGAACGGTCATGGTCGAACCTCCTTGGTGATGGATACGGGCGCAAGCGCCATGCCTGCGCGGGCCGGCGGCACGACGCTTGCGCGTTCGCGAAACCGCACGGGGCGCGACGCAGCCACGCGCCGTCGGCGTGGACAAGAGGACATCGTGATGAATGCACCCAGGGAAAGAATACGTTACGACGCGAACGTATGCGGCGGCGATTTCGCCCACGTGCGCGAGCGTTTCGATACGTGGAAGCGCGAGTCGCTGGTCTATCGGCCCGAGCGGCGCATGTTCGACGGCAAGGACGAGGTACGCGAACTGAACGACACCGTCTACGACGGCCCCGAGCGCGCGCAGCGGGCGCTCGTCGCGGAATGCACGCCGTCCGACCGATTCGCGCTCGCGGTACGGCTGACCGCCGAGGGGCGCACGATGTGGCTGGTGATGGCGGCCTACGACGACTGAGCGCACAGAGCAGCGTCCGACCGGGGCGGGCATGGCGATTGCGGGCGATGCCGACGCCATCGAAATGCGCGCGCCGTCGCGCTGGAGAGACATGAAGACGCCATCCATGCTGCACCGCCCCGAGCCGACGACACCCGACGTGGACCCTGACCCGCCGCCGCCCGGGCACGACGATCCCGTCGATCCGCCCGTGCCGGACGGGCTGCCGGAGGGCGACCCGCCGTCGCACCCGCCACCGATACGGATGCCGGGAGGCGGTGCATCCCAACCGTCCGCGCGAACACTGAAAAAAGGAGGACCCTCATGGACATTCACGTGCAATCGCCAGACAAGCGCGCGATCGCTCAGGTGCTGGGCCGCTATTTCGAATCGCGCTCGTTGCGCTATCACATCGAGGAATTGCCGGGCGGCGTGCTGCAGATCGGCTTTCGCGCCAGCGGCCGCCCGGCCGCCGTCACCGTGTCGTTCGACGATGCCGCGTACGACACCTATACGCACTGGGATGCGAGCCAGAAGCAGCTGGCGCTTGGTCGACTCGCCGACGGCTTCTCGCGGATGATGTCGACGCGCAGTCCGGCCGCGCTGGCCGGCGACTATCACGTCGAGCGATTCTGATTCTCCTACGCTTCACCGGACTGTCCCCGCGTACGGCAAAGTGCCCGCGCGCAGCGGGCGCTTTGCGTCCGCGCGCGTGTCGCGTAGGATGTCCGTTAATTCAGCGCACACTACGTTCGCGCCGCAGGCTGCCAGCCGCTGCAGCCCAAGAGGCGCAATGCGCTTTTCTTCAGGTTCGTTTCGCGCAACCGACGGGGACCTTGATGACTGTTGCTCGCCTTTTGCTGTCACCCGGCGCACGCCGGTTCGTTTCCGGTGTGTCGGCCTGTGCGGCGCTCACCGCGGCCGGCGTCCGAGACGCATCGGCCCAGACCCCTTCGCCGCTTGGCGAGTGGCAATACTCGGCGGGCGTGCCGCTCCGAAAACTGTTCGAGCCGAACGTCTCCACCTGGGATATCAGCATGGGCGCCGCGATGACGCTGCAGCCGCGCTATGCGGGCTCCGATCGCTACCGTGTGATGGGGGGCCCGACTGTCGATATCCGGTATCGCGACCTGTTCTTCCTGTCGACCGGCGAGGGGCTCGGCGCGAACGTGCTGCGCGGGCCGAACTGGCGAGTGAGCCTGTCCGTCGGTTACGACCTCGGGCGGCGCTCGGCCGACGACATCCAGCACCTGAACGGCCTCGACAACATCAACGCGGCACCGGTGATGAAACTGGCGGCCGACTACGTGATCTCGAAGGAATTTCCGCTCGTGCTGCGCGCGGATATCCGGCGCAGCATCGGCGGCTCGAATGGCTGGGTCGGCGATTTCTCCGCATACATGCCGCTGCCCGGCAGCAACGAGCATTTCTTCTGGTTCGCGGGGCCGACCGTGTCGTTCGCCGATTCGCGCTACATGAACAGCTGGTTCGGCGTGAACCAGGGCGCCGCCGCGCGTTCCGGGTTGCGCGCCTATTCGTCGGGGGCCGGGCTCAAGTCGGTCGGCGCGGGCGTGACGATGGCCTGGTTCCTGAACAAGCACTGGTTCGTGACGATCGACGGCGCGATCGAGCAGCTCGTCGGCCGCGCCGCGCGTAGCCCGATCACGCAGCAGACGACCAACGGCGTGTTCGACATGTCGGTGAATTACCAGTTCTGAGCAGGGCCGGGCAGCAGGTCGCCGACGAGGCGTGCGGCAGTTGCCGTCACATTTGATATGATTCCGACCTGTACAAATGTACAGTGATCAATCCCCGTGACGCCTGCATCGCCGACGCCTCCGGCGTTTTACTACCTGACCAATTTCGAACGCGCGCTGGCCTGGCTCGGCGCGCGTTACGACGACCTGTTCGACGAACACGAGCACGCGTTCGTGCGTCAGTTCGCGACGCTGCCGCAGGCGTCGCGCGCGCTGCTCGTGCGGATGCTGATGCGCAACGGGTCCGACTTCCGCGCCAGCAAGCTCGTCTACGACGAAATCGGCTGCGCGCTCGATGCGGTCGCGCCGCTCGTCGCACTCGGCTGGGTCGATCCGGCACCTGCGCTGACGCTCGACGAACTATTCGCGCTGTCGACCAAGGCCGATCTGCTGCGCATCTTCCCGGCACTCGCCGCGCATGCGGGCGAGCGCAAGCCCGACTGGCTCGAACGGCTGCGGCCCGCGCACGACGTCGCGCAACCGCTCGACGCGTGGTGCGCGCAGGCCGGCGACCGCGTGTTGCGCGTGACCGTCGGCGCACTGTGCGACCGGCTGCGCCTGATGTTCTTCGGCAATCTGCATCAGGACTGGAGCGAGTTCGTGCTTGCCGATCTCGGCGTATTCCAGTACGAAAGCGTGCCGATCGCGCCGTCGTCGCGTGCGTTCCAGCAGCGCGGCGACGTCGATGCGTATCTCGCGCTGCAGATGTTTCGCGAGGCGCTCGACGCGTGGCCCGACGATCTGCCGTTCGATGACCTGGTGCGCGCCATCGACGCGGTCGGCTGCGCCCAGCCGTGGCTCGCGACGCGGCGCGCGAAGCTGCTGTTCGCGCTCGGGCAGACGTGCGAGCGCCGGGCCGACTGGGACGGCGCGCTCGACGCGTATGCGCGCAGCGCATGGCCCGGCAGCCGCCATCGCCGTATCCGCGTGCTCGAACGCTGCGGGCGGGACGACGATGCACTCGCGCTGGCGCTCGATGCGCGCGGCGGCTTCGAGAGCGACGAGGAGCGCCAGCGTGTCGAGCGCATGCTGCCGCGCCTGCAGCGCCGGCTCGGCCAGCGCGTCGAACGCGCGGCCGCGGCGGCGGACGTGCCGCGCGAGACGCTCGTAATTGCGCGCCCCGACGCGTTCGTCAGCGTCGAATTCGCGGTACGCGACCATCTTGCGCAGCCGGCTTCGCCGGTCCATTACGTCGAAAACACGCTGATCAATTCGCTGTTCGGGCTGTTGTGCTGGGAACCCGTGTTCGCCGCGGTGCCCGGTGCGTTCTTCCACCCGTTCCAGCGCGGCCCGGCCGATCTGCATGCACCCGATTTCGCCGCGCG
Source organism: Burkholderia sp. SRS-25 (assembly GCF_004343765.1). Taxonomy (NCBI): domain Bacteria; kingdom Pseudomonadati; phylum Pseudomonadota; class Betaproteobacteria; order Burkholderiales; family Burkholderiaceae; genus Burkholderia; species Burkholderia sp. SRS-25. The sequence continues at coordinate 55,067 of NZ_PTXM01000013.1, read as the reverse complement.
CCGTGCGGACGCGTTTGCCGCGTGCTTCGCGCAACTCGATTCGGGCGCCTATCGCGACACGATCCGCCGGCATTTCGCGACGAAGGCGGGGCTGCAATCGCCGTTCGTGTTCTGGGGCGTGCTGACCGACGCGTTGCTCGACGAGGCGCTCGCGTGCCTGCCGCCCGAGCACCTGCGGCTGTGGTTCACGCGCCTGCTCGCGGATATCCGCAGCAACCGCTCGGGGTTGCCCGATCTCGTCCGTTTCTGGCCCGGCGAGCGCCGCTACGAGCTGATCGAGGTGAAAGGCCCCGGCGACCGTCTGCAGGACAACCAGACGCGCTGGCTCGCGTACTGCGTCGCGCACGGCATTCCGGTGCGCGTGATCGATGTCGAGTGGGCCGGTGAGGGCGTCGCGCACGCCGAAGCGGCGGGACTGTCCGCATGAGCTATGTCGTCGCGGTGCGGGCGATGTGCGAGTTCACCGCGCGACGCGGCGATCTCGACCTGCGCTTCACGCCCGCGCCGACCGCGCTCGAAGGCATCGCCGGCCACGGTGCGGTCACGTCGAACCGCGGCGCGCGCTACGAAACCGAAATCGCGCTGACGGGCACCTGGGGTACGCTCACCGTGCGCGGCCGCGCGGACGGCTACGACCCGGTGGCAAACCGTCTCGAGGAAATCAAGACCTATCGCGGCAGCCTCGACGCAATGCCGGCCAATTACCGTGCGCTGCACTGGGCGCAAGCGAAGGTCTACGCGCACCTGATGTGCGACGCGCGCGGCTTCCAGGAAATCGACGTCGCGCTGGTCTATTTCGACATCGTGTCCGAACGCGAGACGGTGCTGACGCAAACGCTGGGGGCGGCCGAACTCGCGACGTTCTTCGCCGAACAGTGCGCGTGTTTCGTCGGCTGGGCCGAGCGCGAGACGGCGCATCGCGCTGCACGCGATGCGGCGCTGCGCGCGCTGGCGTTTCCGCACGGCCAGTTCCGCAGCGGCCAGCGCGAGCTGGCGGTGGCCGTCTATCGCGCGGCACGCGACGAGCGTTGCCTGATGGCGCAGGCGCCGACCGGCATCGGCAAGACACTCGGCACCGTGTTTCCGCTGCTGAAGGCCTGCGGCGAGGGCGAGCTCGATCACGTGTACTTCCTGACCGCGAAAACGCCCGGACGCGCGCTCGCGCTCGAGGCGGCGACGACGCTCGGCGCCGGCACGCCGGCGCTCCCGCTGCGCGTGCTGGAACTCGTCGCGCGCGACAAGGCGTGCGAGCATCCGGACAGCGCATGCCACGGCGAATCGTGTCCGCTCGCGAAAGGTTTTTACGACCGGCTGCCGGCCGCGCGCGATGCGGCAATCGAGGCGGGGCTGCTCGATCGCGAGACCGTGCGCGCGGCCGCGCTCGCGCACGACGTCTGCCCGTACTACCTGTCGCAAGAGCTTGCGCGCTGGTCCGACGTGGTGATCGGCGACTACAACTACTACTACGACGGCAGCGCGATGCTGCATACGCTCGCGCAGCAGAACCAGTGGCGTGTCGGCGTGCTCGTCGACGAAGCGCACAACCTGCTCGATCGCGCGAGGAAGATGTACAGCGCGTCGCTCGATCCGTTCGCATTCGCGGCGGCCCGCGAGGTCGCGCCCGCGGCGCTGCGCAAGGCGTTCGACCGGCTCGCCCGCGCCTGGGGCTCGGTCAGTCGCGCGCAGGCCGAGCGCTATGCCGCGTATCCGGAGATTCCGGGCCCGATCGTGTCGGCCGTGCAGAATCTCGTCGCGGCAATCGGCGAACACCTGGCCGACGCGCCGCGCGCGAACGGCGATGCGCTGCTGCGGTTTCATTTCGAGGCGATCCAGTTCGGCGTGCTGGCCGAAGCGTTCGACAGCGCATCGATCTTCGACGCGACGCTGCACGGCGAACCGATGCCGCGCCAGCCGGCGCTGGACGGCGTGATGTCGGCCGGCCGCCGGCGCCGCGTCCAGTCGACGCTGTGCGTGCGCAACGTGATTCCGGCCGGCTTTCTCGCGCCGCGCTACGAAGCCGCGTGCGCGACCGTGCTGTTCTCGGGCACGCTGAGCCCGTTTCATTTCTATCGCGACACGCTCGGGTTGCCCGGCGACACGGGCTGGCTCGACGTCGACGGGCCGTTCCGCGCCGAACAACTGACGGTGCGTGTCGCGAGCCACGTGTCGACGCGCTGGCGCGACCGCGACCGTTCGCTCGAACCGATCGCCGACCTGATCGCCGCGCAATACGCGACGCGGCCCGGCAACTACCTCGGCTTCCTGAGCAGCTTCGACTACCTGGGGCGCGTGGTCGCGCTGATGCAGACGCGGCATCCGGACGTGCCCGTCTGGGCGCAGGCGCCCGGCATGGCGGAAAGCGAGCGAGACGCCTTTCTCGCACGCTTCGATGCAGGCGGGCGCGGCGTCGGCTTCGCGGTGCTGGGCGGGGCGTTCTCGGAAGGCGTGGACCTCGTTGGCGAGCGGCTGATCGGCGCGTTCATCGCAACGCTCGGGCTGCCGCAGGTCAACGACGTCAACGAGCAGATGCGGCGCGCGATGGACGCGCGCTTCGGCAACGGCTACGACTACATGTACCTGTATCCGGGCTTGCAGAAGGTCGTGCAGGCGGCCGGGCGCGTGATCCGCACCGAGCACGACGAAGGCGTCGTGCACCTGATCGACGACCGTTACCGCCGGCGCGAAGTGCGCGATCTGCTGCCGCGGTGGTGGCGGATCGGGTGACGGTGACGCTGCGCAGCCCGTTCCGGCGCGCGGCTTCGTCGTCTCCGCGCATCGCTACAGCACGTTGAGCATCGCGAGCGCGGCTTCCTGCAGGTGCGGCAGGACGCGCCGCACGGCCGCGTCGGTCGTCTCCGCGCCGATCGGCATGTTCGTGCTCAGCGCGGCGACCACTTCACCGTGACGGTTCTTCAACGGCACCGCGAGCCCGCGCACGCCGACCTGCAGTTGCTGTTCGATCGCCGCGAAACCGGCGTCGCGTGCCTGGTCGATCTGTTCGAGCAGACGCGCCTTGTTGGTGATCGTGTGCGGCGTGAAGGGCGGCAGTTCGGTGTCGTCGAGCCACGCGCGCACGGCTTCGCGATCGGGATGATGGGCGAGCAGCACGACGCCGGGCGACGTCAGCGGCGCCGGCACGCGCGCGCCGAGCACGAAGCCGGTCGTCATCACCCGCGACACGCCGTTGCGCGCGATGAACACGAGTTCCCAGCCGTCGAGCACGCTCACGTACGCCGACTCGTTGAGCGACGCGCTCAGTTGCTGCAGATAGGGCTGGACCGTGCGCGGCAAGCGGGCCGAATCGAAGTACGACCAGCCGACCCGCAGCACGCGCGGCGTGAGGCCGTACAGCTTGCCGTCGGTGTACACGTAGCCGAGTGATTCGAGCGTCAGCAGGTAGCGCCGCGCGGCCGTGCGCGTGAGGCCGGTGCGCGCGGCGGCCTGGGTGGGCGTCATGCGCGCATGCTGGCTGTCGAACGCCTCGAGGATCGCCAGGCCTTTTTCGAGGCCGGCAATCCAGTCGCGTCGGTCGAGTTCGGGCTTTTTCATCGTCGGGAGCGGGTGCCTGGATGCGCGGTAATCGCGCGTGAGTGGGCGATTATCGCGCAGATCGGATCTGCCGCGACGCTCGATCATGGCTCGTGTCATTCGATGGTGGACGCGTGCCCCGAGCCCGGAACATGACCGTCGACGACAATCGGCAATACGCCGAACTACCGGGCCAGTCGGACGCGCGCAACCTATGCGGAAGACATGCCGAAGGCCTTGCTGCTGATCCGCAGCATCGCAGACACGAATACGCTGGCGACCCCGCGCTAGAATCGGCGCCTCGACTGGAACAGAACAATGAAAATTCGCGAATCCGTGTTGGCCGTGCTCGTCGCGGCCGTGCCGCTGCTTGCCGCGGCGAATCCTTCGTCCGGAACACCCGTCCCGAAGCCGACCGTCGACGTCCGTGCGTGGCCGCGCATGACGTCACCGACATTCGGCTGCTACGTCGAAACGACCTTCGGCTACCGTGACAAGCGCTTCAATTGTGCGCTGAAGAAGTACAGGAACACCGGCGACGCGTGCAAGAACACGAAGGCCTACTACGAGGGCCCGGCGTTCCCCGACCGGCTCGCGGCCAGCGTGCATCCGCTCGCGACGAAGGTCGAGCTCGACTGGGAGCAAGGCAGGCTGCAGATGGTCACCGTCACGCTCAAGGGGACGTGGAACGAAGCGGACGTGCGCAAGGCGTTCGGGCTGCCGCGCGCGGAAGGGAGCAAGCTGACCGAAGCGGAGTTGAGGGCGGAGCCGGGCAATCTGATGGACACGAGTGTCCAGTATCCGTCGTCACCGCTCGACGAAAGCCTCGCGAAGCGCTCGAGCAACCCCGCGCGCGGCACGACGGCCGTGATGCTCTACGGGTTCGACCACATGGGCGGCGGCGATGTCGATTGCAGGGGCGGCGAGTAATGCCGGAAGGCGCGGCCGGCGCAGGCGCCGGCCGGGTGTGGACGGTGGTACGGCTGTTCGCAGCGGGTGCGCCGTACCGTCACGGCTTTACTCGCTGCTCGTCCACTCGACGTTCGCACCGACCGAGCGCAGGTTCTCGACGAAGTGCGGGTGCGCGCGGCGGATCGGCAGCGCGTTCATGATTTCCGAGCGGCCTTCGATGCTCGCGGCCACCATCAGCAGCGCGATCGCGACGCGGATGATGTACGGGCTCTCGACGCGCGCCGGCGTCAGTTGCAGCCCGCCGAACGTGATCAGCCGGTGTGGATCGGACAGCAGCACGTGCGCGCCGAACTTCGACAGTTCGCCGGACCAGCCGAGCGCGCCGTCGTACACCTTGTTCCAGAACATCGCGCTGCCTTCCGCGCGCACGCCGAGCGCGATGAAGATCGGCAGCAGGTCGACCGGCAGGTACGGCCACGGCGCGGCTTCGACCTTGGTGAGGATGTTCTGCGTGAACGGCCGGCGCACGCGCAGCGGGCCGTCGCGTTCCGCGCGCGACCAGCCGTCGCGGTGCGTGACGTTGACGCCGAACTTCGCGAACGTGCGGTCGATCAGCGGGAAATGTTCGGGCGACGAATTGCGCACCGTGATGTCGCCGCCGGTGATCGCACCCAGCGCGAGGAACGTCGCGATCTCGTGGAAATCCTCCGCAAAGCGGAACTCGCCGCCGCCGAGCTTGTGGCCGCCCGTCACGCACAGCCGCGACGTGCCGATGCCCTCGATTGCAACGCCGATCATCGCGAGGAACTGGCAGAACTCCTGCACGTGCGGTTCGGACGCGGCGTTCATCAGCGTCGACGTGCCGTTCGCGGTCGTCGCGCACAGTGCGAAGTTCTCGGTGGTCGTCACCGACGCATAGTCGAGCCAGTGGTCGTTGGCCGTCAGCGGGCCGTCGGTGCGGACGATCAGCGAATCGGGCGTGCGTTCGATGTGCGCGCCGAAGCGCTCGAACACCTCGACGTGCGGATCGATTTCGCGCACGCCGAGCGTGCAGCCCTTCACGTCGTTCTCGAGCCGCGCGACGCCGAAGCGCGCGAGCAGCGGCGGGATCAGCATGATCGACGAACGCATCGCTTCCGGCAGCCGGTGGACGGCCGGGTCGAATTTCGTGTTGCGATGGTGGAGTTCGAGCAGGCCGGTCGTGAAATCGACCGACACGTCGCTGCCGAGCGTGCGGAAGATGTCGAGGATCTTGCGCACGTCGGTGATGTCCGGCACGCCGACGAGGCGCAGCGGCTGATCGGTCAATAGGGTGGCGCACAGAATCGGCAGGACGGCATTCTTGTTCGCGGACGGCTTGATGTCCCCGCGCAGCGGAGTGCCGCCGTGGACGATGAGATTCGACATGATATGGGGGCGTATCGGTGACTGACGTAGGCCCATATGATGCCATTGGTCGGCGGGCGGCGTGGAATGTTCAGAGGGGAAAAGGGGGAATCGGCGCGTGTAACTGACAGTGTTTGACGTCGTGCGCTCGAACCCGACGCAGTGGCGCCGTTGCAGGTCATCGTCGAGCAGCGCGGGATGGCCGGCCGCGCATCGGGCCGGCCATCGGGTCAGGGGATTACTGCGCCGCCCGCATCCGCGCGGCGACCGCCAGCGAGATCAGGCAGCCCACCGCGAGATAACCGGCGACGAGGTGCCACGAGCCGCCGGCCACGCTGACGAGGGCGACCGCGATGAACGGCGTGAACCCGCCGCCGACCACGCTCGCGAACTGGTAGCCGACGCCCGCGCCGCTATAGCGGTACTCGGCGCCGAACAGCTCGGTGAACAGCGGCTGCTGGACGCTCACGACCATGTCGTGCGCGGCGTTCGCGAGCAGGATCGAGAAGACCACGATCCACGCGACCGACCGCGCTTCCAGCGCGACGAAGAACGGGACCGCGGACGCCAGGCCGATCAGCGCGCCGATCAGGTAGATGCGGCGCAGGCCGTAGCGGTCGGCCAGCCACGCGAAACACGGGATCGTCACGCAGCTCACCGCGCCCACCAGCAGGCCGATGTTCAGGAACAGGTCGCGCGACATGCCGAGGTTCGTCGTCGAATAGCTGAGCGCGAACGCGGTGACGATATACATCGTGAACAGTTCGGCGAGACGCAGCGCGATGATCAGCAGGAACGCCTTCGGATGGCGCGTGAGCGCTTCCAGCACCGGCAGGCGCAGCTTGCGGTTGCCGTGTTCGACCTTCTCGACGAACTCTTGCGACTCGTCCATGTTCTTGCGCACCCACAGCCCGATCAGCACGAGCACGATGCTGAACACGAACGGCAGGCGCCAGCCCCACGACTTGAATGCGGCCTCGCCGAGCGTGTGGCTCAGGATCGACACGATGCCCGTGGCCAGCACGAGGCCGACGCCGTAGCCGACCTGCACGCCGCTGCTGTAGAACGCCTTCTTCTGCTTCGGCGCGCTTTCGACGGCCATCAGCGCCGCGCCGCCCCATTCGCCGCCGACCGCGAAACCCTGGATCGCGCGCATCAGCACCAGCAGCACGGGCGCCCACCAGCCGATCGTCGAGAACGCCGGCAGCAGGCCGATCGCGACCGTCGACAGCCCCATCAGCATCACGGTCAGCACCAGCATCCGCTTGCGGCCGAGCCGGTCGCCGTAGTGGCCGAACACGATGCCGCCGAGCGGCCGGAACAGGAAGCCGACGCCGAAGGTGGCAAACGCCGCGAGGGTGCCCATCGTCGGGCTGACTTTCGGGAAGAACTCGGAATTGAATACCAGCGCGGCGACGATCCCGTACAGCAGGAAGTCGTACCAGTCGACGACGGCGCCGACGAAGCTGCCGATCGCGGCCTTGCGGGCCTGGCTGCGTATGCGGACACTGGCGGCGTCGAGGGTGTCGAAGGCTGGGGTCATGGCGATGTCTCCTGGCACGGCGCATCGTGGAATCGTGGCGGGGCCGCGTCCGATGCTGCATTGAAGTCGATGAGTGAACGGAGAATAGGGCGCGCGCCGCATGGCGGCAATTGGCCGATCGGGTAAAGTGCGCGATTATCGTTCAAATCCGTGCGATTATCGAACGCTTTCCGGGTTTGCACTAGGCGGCGTGACGATATCCCGTTTGGCCAGGGTGTGCCGCCGTGAACGAACTGGTTAAAATCGGCAGCATTGAAAACTCGCCCGTTCGGGGTGGATGCGCGGTCGCCACCCCGGCTGCGCATGCCGCACGCGACGGGCGCCATCCCCATCGACCGCATGCCCCCGGAGACTGGAATGCCCGGCAATTCCCACCCCCTGTCCAGCGATACGCCGCCCGTTGCCGATCCGGCTGCCAATCCGCTCGGGATGGCCGGCCTCGAATTCGTCGAATTCGCGGCGCCCGTGCCGGAAGCGCTCGCGCAGCGCTTCGAGCAGTTCGGGTTCAAGGCGATCGCGCGGCACGTCAGCAAGAACGTCACGCTGTACCGGCAAGGGCAGATGCACTTCCTGATCAACGCCGAGCCCGATTCGTTCGCCGCGCGCTACGCGGAGGAATACGGGATGGGCGTCTGCGCGATCGGGCTGCGCGTGGCCAGCGCCCGGCGCGCGTTCGAGCGGGCGATCGAGCTCGGCGCATGGGCGTTCGAGGGCGAGAAGGTTGGCGTCGGCGAGCTGAAGATCCCGGCGATCCAGGGCATCGGCGATTCGCACCTCTATTTCGTCGACCGCTGGCGCGGGCGCGACGGCCAGCGCGGCGGCGTCGGCGATATTTCGATCTTCGACATCGATTTCCGGCCGATCGACATCGCAACCGCGCATACCGATCTCGACTGCGTGGGCGTCGGGCTGCAGCAGGTCGATCATTTCACGCAGACCGTCGGCGCGGGGCGCATGCAGGAGTGGCTGGATTTCTACCACGACCTGTTGCATTTTCGCGAGATCCACGAAATCGACGCGCACTGGCATGTGTCCGAGGAATCGCGCGTGATGGTGTCGCCGTGCGGCGCGGTGCGGATTCCGGTCTATGAGGAAGGCACGCGGCGCACCCAGCTGATGCATGCGTATCTGCCCGACCATCCGGGCGAGGGCGTGCAGCACGTCGCGCTGTCCACCGACGACATCCTGTCCTGCGTCGATGCGCTGCGCGCGAACGGCGTCGAATTCATCGAACCGCCGGCCCGCTATTACGACGACATCGACGCACGGCTGCCGGGGCACGGTGTCGATCTGGATGCGCTGCGCCGGCGCGCGGTGCTGGTCGACGGCGAGATCGGCAGCGATGGCGTGCCGCGCCTGTTCTTCCAGACCTTCGTCAAGCGCCGGCCCGGCGAGATCTTCTTCGAAATCGTGCAGCGCAAGGGGCACCACGGATTCGGCGAAGGGAATCTCGCGGCGCTCGCCCGCGCACGCGACGCCGGCTGACCGGCCGAGGCGCCCGCAACGGACATCGGTCGCTACCCGTCACGCGTGACACGTCAAGCGTCACGCGCCGGCGGCCGGCACGCGGTTCGGCGCGGGGTCGTTCGGCTCGCGCAGCACGCATGCGGTGCCGCCCGGCGTGTACATCGACACGACACAGCGGTTGCACGACGTGCAGCCCGACTGCGCGAGCCGGCCGTCGCGCAGCCCGTTGACGAAATCGGGCTCGAACACGAGCGCGCGTGCGAGCGCCACCGCGTCGAACCCTTCGCGCATCGCCAGCTCGACGTTCCCGCGTGAACGTACGCCGCCAAGGTAAGCGAGCGGCATCCTGACGGCCGCGCGCACCTTCTTCGAGTGCTCGAGGAAATACATCTCCCGAAACACGCCCATCTTCGGCTCGGTGAGCTTCTGCAGCGCCATTGCCGTGCGCACGATCGCGTTGTCGGCATTCGCGCGCGCGTCGCCGGGCAACGGACTGCCGAACAGCTGCCACACCGATTCGACGTTCATCCCGCCGCTGAGCACGAGCAGATGCGCGCCTTCGGCTTCGAGCCGCCGCGCGGTTTCGCAAGCGTCGTCGGCGGTTCCGCCGCCGCGCACGCCTTCGGTCACACCGATCTTGCAGACGACGGCGAGGTCGCGGCCCACCGCATCGAGCACACGGCGCAGCACCTCGACCGGGAACGCGGCACGCCGCGCCGCGTCGCCGCCATACGCATCGCGGCGGCGGTTGTACAGCGGCGACAGGAACTGGCTGAGCAGATAGCCGTGCCCCATGTGGATCTCTACCGCATCGAAGCCGGCGTCGCGCGCATGGCGTGCGGCCTGCGCGAATTCGTCGGCAACGGTCGACATCTGGTCGCGCGTCATCGCCTGCTTCAGGAAGCGACCGCTCATCACGCCGACCTTGTTGAAGCCGCCCGACGCGCTCAATGGCCGTCGGGTCGACAGCGACGGCAGGAACGTGAAGCAGCCGCTGTGCGTGATCTGTGCGGATGCGGCGGCGCCGTGGCGATGGACGGCGTCGGTCAGCGCACGGAACTGGCGGACCGTCGGCACGTCGAGCCGTGCCTGGTCGACGAACGTGCGACCGTCGTCGCTGACCGCGCAGTACGCGACGGTCGTCAGCGCGGCGCCGCCTTCGGCGATGCGTTCGTGAAAGCGGACGAGCGCGCGCGACGGCACGCCGTTCGGCGTCATGCCCTCGTTGGTGGCGGACTTGATCAGGCGGTTGCGCAGCGTCAGCGGGCCGATCTGCAGCGGGCTGAACGCGGGGAGAAGGTCGGTCGGTTCCATGTCGGGCGGACGTCGGGAATGGGCTCGACGATCATTGTGCGCACCCCGCACCGGCGCGCATCGTCCAGGTGGATGGCCCGATCCTGCCGAATGAAGCATGAGAAGGCCGGCCGTGGCGTTCGGGCATCGGCAACGCTGCCGGTTTGCACGAATGCATCGATCAATGGCATCGTGACGAAGCGGCACGCCGCACACGACAAGCACAACCGGAGAACCGCATGAGCAGCCAGTCACGGCCGAAGCAGACGCGCATGCCGAAACCCGCCGGGCGTCAGGCGATCCTGACCGAGCAGCGCCGCCGGAAGATGGCGCGTTCACCTCACGCGTACGTGCGCGGCAACACGGCGCGGTTCTACGAATGGCTCGTCGAAACCAACGGCAGCGCGCTGCCGCGCGGGCCGTCGATCTGGATCTGCGGCGACTGCCATACCGGCAACCTCGGCCCGGTCGCGAACAGCGAAGGGAAGGTCGACGTTCAGATCCGCGATCTCGACCAGACGGTCGTCGGCAACCCCGTTCACGACCTGATCCGCCTCGGGCTTTCGCTTGCGACGGCCGCGCGCGGGTCCGCACTGGCTGGCCTGACGATCGTGCACATGATGGAGGCGATGACGGCTGGTTATGCGTCGGCGTTCGGCAGCCGCAACGCGAAGCTGCCCGAACGACCGGAACCGGTGCACCTCGTGATGAAGCAGGCCATGCGCCGCTCGTGGCGGCAACTCGCTGTCGAACGGATCGAAGGGCTCGCGCCGACGATTCCGCTTCGCCGCCGCTTCTGGCCGCTGAGTGCGAAGGAATCCCGCGCGATCGGCAAGCTGTTCGGCGACGAGGCGATTGCGACGCTCGCCACGAGCCTCAAGGGCCGCAACGACGCGGGCAAGGTCGACGTGCTCGACGCGGCGTACTGGGTGAAGGGCTGCAGCTCGCTTGGACGGCTGCGCTACGCGGTGCTGCTCGACATCGACGGCGACGTCAGTGACGGCGACGACCTGTGCCTGATGGACATCAAGGAGGGCGTGACGGCCGCCGCGCCGCGCGACGAAACGGCCACGATGCCGCGCGACAACGCCGAGCGCGTCGTGGAAGGCGCACGGCATCTGTCGCCGGCCCTCGGCGAGCGGATGCGGGCCGCGCGCCTGCTCGATCGCGCGGTCGTGATCCGCGAACTGCTGCCACAGGATCTGAAGCTCGATATCGATCTGCTCGCCGAGGATGATGCGCGTGAAGTCGCGCGCTATCTGGGTGCGGTGGTCGGCGCCGCCCACGCGCGCCAGATGGACAAGCCGACACGCATGGCGTGGCGCACCGAACTCTGCCGCAACCGCGCGAAGACGATCGATGCGCCGATGTGGCTGTGGAACAGCATCGTCCAGCTCGTGAGCAGCCATGAAGCGGGGTATCTGGAGCATTGCCGGCGCTTCGCCGCAGGGGAGTAGCGTGTCGCCGCGAGTGACGGCCGAGGCTACTCGGCCGTGCGCAGCTTGCGGGCCTGCCGTCGCATGCCATCGAAGATCGCATCCGCCACGTCCGCCGGAAACTCCGCCGGGATCTGCGCTGCGGCCTCGGCGATCGCCGGTTCCGTGCGCGCGACGACGGCTGCCATCGCGGCGTGCACGTCATCTTCGGTCAGGCCGACACGCCGGCCCTGCGCGATCCAGTGGCGTGGCTGGATCTCGCCGATCACGTAGTGCCGGTTCTTCCCGCACACGGCCATCGCGAGGCGCGCGCGGCGCGGCGGAAGCTGGTTGCGGCGCGTGCCGATGATCGGATGCGCGGACAGCACGTCGTACAGCGGCGTGCTGCGGTAGGTGTTGCCGGGCAAATGCGCGATGCTGAAGTTCTTCGCGTGGCCGTCGATCGCCGCCAGCACCCAGAACACGAGCTGCGTGACGAAGAAATTCATCCGGTCGCGCGCAGCGTCGGCCGAATTCGCGAGGATGCCCATGATCGTCTCGATGCCGGGGCCGCCGTCGGATTCGTATTTCGCGCCTGCGGGCGTGCCGGTTGCCTGGCACATGTCCTCCTGCGGCAACCGCAGGATCCACGTGCGGTCGCGCGACGGACGCCGGTCGAAGCGCTCGACGATCAGCGCTTTCTGGTCGTCGAACCGGCCGATCTCGCACGGTGCGACCGGCAGGCCGTACGCGGCGACGAGCGTCGAGCACAGCCATTCGTTTTCGACGGACGTCCGCATGTCGGCCTGCATGTTCCCGACGCGCCCGAGCGGCAGCTTGAAGATGTGCGTCGTCGGCGTGCTGCCCGAGGGCCGGAGCCAGCGGTTTCCCTGACGCAGCAACGCGGTCTTTTCCTGCGCGCCGGCAATCGACAGGCGCAGGTCGCCTTCCAGCTCCGGGCGGCCGGGCAGTGGCGTGGCGGTCGCGTGGCGCAGCACGTCGGCGACGGCCGCGTCGTCGAGCGTCATGCCGTCGATCGCCTCGAGATCGACGGGCGTCTCGCCGGGCGGCAGCATCTGGATCGCGCCGACGCAATCGCGGCCGATCGACGCGAGCAGTTCGAACGGCGCCGTCGAGCGGAGCCGGTAACGCTGCGCGATGCGACGGCGGATCGGCTCGCTGTCCGGCAGCAGGTTGTCGAAGTAATCGGCGACGATCGCGCCCTGGTGCGGCTGGTTGCCGGGCGTGAAGGGCAGCGACAGCGACAGCGGCCGCCCCTGTGGATCGTCGAGCCATTCAGGCAGGTAGACGAGGCGCTCGACGCCGCGCCGGACTTCCCAGTAGCCGACCGGAATGCCGTTCATCCACAGGTCGAGCCGGTCGTGGCGGGCACGCGTGGCCATCGTCACCAGTCCTCCCGCTTGGAAACCCGGGGCTTGCCGGGTGCTGCGTCAGTGGGCCGCTTGCGCTTGGCGCCGGTTGCGGGTTTGGCTGGATTCGTGGCGGGCGTGGTGCCGGGGGCCGTTTCCTGCTTGCGTTTGCTCGAGGCCGGTTTCCGAACCGCCGGCGTAGCATCGGGCACAGGCACGGGATCGGCCGATGCCGCCGCCACGTCCTGCTTGCCCAGTGCGAGCGTCATGTGAACGCCGAGCGCGTTCAGCACTTTGAAGAGCCGCTCGATGCTGACCGCCGACGGGTTGGCCTCGATCTGCGCGTAGGATTGTTGCGTGACGCCCAGACGGGCAGCCAATTGCGCCTGCGTGAGGCCCGCGGCTTTCCGGAAGCCGACGAGTATCGGACGCAGTTGGGTCAGGGTCTGGACAGGAAAGGCCATCGGGCGCTCCGCAGGATGACAAGCGATCGTTTGTCATCGGAAAATACAGCCTATGGCATGTATTGTCAAAATACAAATCATAGGCTGTATTCAATAAAAACAAACGATAGCCTGTCAAATGAAGGCCCCGCCGATCCCGCGTCAACCCCTCACGCCGCCCGCAGCGGATTCGCGTGCACACTCCGCGCGCTTTCCGGATCGTCGTCGCCGAGCGGGATGAACGCCATGATCTCGAGGTCGTGCCCCGACAGCGCCGGCAGACGGAACGGGCTCGACAGCACGTTCAGCCGCCGCACGCCGAGCTCGCGCAGGATCTGCGAGCCGATCCCCGTCACGCGTCCGTCGCGGCGCGCATGGCCGGCCGGCACCCGCATCGCGTCGCCGCGCACGTCGCAGTCGAGCAGCACGGCTACCCCGCAGCCGGCCGCGTCGATGCGTTGCAGCGCGGCGTGCAGCGGCCACGAATGCGCGGACGGCTCCGCATCGAGCAGGTCGAGCAGCGAATGGCATTCGTGCACGCGCGTCAGCACCGGTGTCGACGGATCGGGCTCGCCGCGCACGAGCGCGAGATGCGGCGCGCCGTGCACCGTGTCGCGATATTCGATCGCGCGGAATCGTCCCCAGGGCGTATGCAGCGGCCGCTCGCCGACGCGTTCGACGAGCGATTCGTGTTCGCGTCGGTAATGGATCAGGTCGGCGATCGTGCCGATCTTCAGCCCGTGATGCGCGGCGAACGTCTGCAGCTCGGGCAGCCGCGCCATCGTGCCGTCGTCGTTCATCACCTCGCAGATCACCGAGGCCGGCGTGAGCCCCGCGAGCGCCGCGAGATCGCAGCCGGCCTCGGTGTGTCCCGCACGCACGAGCACGCCGCCGGGGCGTGCGGCGATCGGGAACACGTGGCCGGGCTGCACGAGGTCGTCCGGGCGGGCGCCGGCCCGCACCGCCGCACGGATCGTGTGTGCGCGATCGGCCGCCGAAATGCCGGTCGTCACGCCTTCGGCAGCCTCGATGCTGACGGTGAACGCGGTGCCGAACGGCGTGCCGTTGTGATCGGCCATCGGCGGCAGCTTCAACTGCTCGCAGCGCTCGGCGGTCAGCGTGACGCAGATCAGCCCGCGCCCGAAACGCGCCATGAAATTGATCGCGTCGGGCGTCACGTGATCGGCCGCGATCAAGAGATCGCCTTCGTTCTCGCGATCCTCTTCGTCGACGAGCAGGACCATTCGGCCCGCCCGCAGTTCGTCGACGATCTCCAGCGTGCCGGCCAGCGTCATGAGGCCTCCGTCAAATCGAACGCGCGGCGCAGCGCGCCGGCGCCGAAGGTCAGCACGCGGTCGGCTGCATCGATCGCGCCGAGCATGCTCGCGAAACCGTGAAGCTGGCCCGGCCAGCGCACGAGCGTCACCGGGGTGCCGGCCTGTGCGAGACGCAGCGCATACGCTTCGCCCTCGTCGCGCAGCGGATCGAATTCGGCGCTGATGATCGTCGCCGGCGCCACGCCTGCGACGTCCGGCGCGGCGAGCGGGCTCGCGAGCGGCGACGCGCGATCGGCGCCTTCGTCGAAATAGTGCCGCTTGAACCAGCGCATCCAGTCCGCCGTCAGAAAATAGCCGTTGCCGAGCGTTTCGTACGACGGATGCTCGGTCGCGCAATCGGCGACCGGATACAGCAGCAACTGGTGCGCGATCGCGATACCCGAGCCGCGCAACTGCAGCGAGGCGACCGCCGCGAGATTGCCGCCGGCGCTGTCGCCGGCCACGGCGATCGCACCGGCGCGCGCGCCGAGATCGCGCGCACTGGCGGCGGCCCAGCGCACCGCG
This sequence comes from Burkholderia sp. SRS-25, assembly GCF_004343765.1. Taxonomy (NCBI): domain Bacteria; kingdom Pseudomonadati; phylum Pseudomonadota; class Betaproteobacteria; order Burkholderiales; family Burkholderiaceae; genus Burkholderia; species Burkholderia sp. SRS-25. The sequence continues at coordinate 39,869 of NZ_PTXM01000013.1, read as the reverse complement.
TCGCATGCGTCGTGCGCGGCCGCCGGGAAGCGCGCTTCGGGTGCAAGCCGGTAGTCGACCGACAGCACGAGCGTGCGCGCCCGGGCCGCGAGGCTGCGGCACAGGTTCGCATGCGTATCGATCCCGCACGACACGAAGCCGCCGCCGTGGAAGAACACGGTCAGCGGCAACGGCCCGTCGGCGGCGGGCCGATACAGCCGTGCGGACAACTGACGGCCCGACAGGGGAATCTGCCAGTCCTCTTCGGCGGCGACGGCATCGCCCGGGGCGAACGCGCCACCGGCGGCAAGGTTCGCGCGATACGCGGGAACGGTGAGCTGCGCGAAATCGATCGCGGGTGCCTGGGCAAACGCGGCGAGCAGCGCCTGCGCCTGTGGGTCGAGCGGCATGGGGACTCCTGTCTGAATCGGATGCGTTTTGAATCAGGTAAACCCGTGTCGCGGTTTTCCCTGAGTCCGCGCCGGACGCTTGCCGGCAAGGCCTGACGCGCATTCCAGCGCAGCGGGCAGGGCGCCACATCATCCGATCGGACGATGGTTCGTTCGCACGGATGGCCAATTCTCACCATTCAGTGAATCTCCCGATGACGCCGGAATTTAGACGCGTCTTAATCATGGCGGCGCGGTTGGGTCGCGCCGGAAACATGTCGTATGGAGGATGGAGCGTGCTGATGGAGACGAGATGGGCTCCGCAAGAGAGCCAGGCAACCAGTGACGAGGCCGACATCGGCGTCGCGGATTTCAGCGAACTGATGGCGCGCATCTACCAGGGGCCGCTGGAGACGCCGCCGTGGGCCGGCGCGCTCGAACTGGTCCGCCGCTGGCTGCAGGCGAACTACGTGACGCTGATCCTGCGCGCGGCCGCGAGCGACCGCCGCGCGCCGCTGTCCGTGCACGCGTCGGAATTCGGCCCGGTGGTGCCGGGCGACGGCGAGGCGTCGTACAACAACTACTACTATTCGCTCGACCCGTTCGTCGGCCTGCCGGCCGATCGCGTGGTCACGGTCGACGACGTGTTCGGCGACACGGGCTGGCTGTCGAGCGAGTTGTACAAGCAGTTCCTGAAGCCGCAGGACGTGCGTTATATCCTCGGCGCCGACCTGCGCACGGCGTCGGGCGTCGAGTGCCGCTTCCGCGTGTGCCGCAACCATGCGTCGAAGCAGTTCTCCACGCGCGACAAGGCGATCTGCGCGCTGCTGCTGCCGCATCTGAAACGCGCGGTGGAATTGCATTCGCGGCTCGACACCGCCGAGGTCGAACGCTCGATCTATGCGAATGCGATCAACCGGATGCAGATCGGCACGATCACGCTCGACGAGAACGGCACGATCATCGACCTGAACAGCGTGGCCGACGAGATCCTCAAGCAGAACAACGGTCTGACGATTGCGCGCGGCACGATCGAGGCGACCGATGCGCAGGAGAACCGCACGCTGAAACGGCTGATCCGCCATGCGGTGATGGGGCATCACGGCACGGCCGCGGCGACCGTCGAGGCGATGCCGATCACACGCAGCTTCGACAAGCCGCGCCTCGGGCTGCTGGTGCGCACGGTGCTGCTGTCCGACTGGTCGGAGGACAACAAGCGGCGGCCGGCCGTCACGCTGTTCCTGCGCGATCCCGACCGCAAGCCGCAGGGCGCGCAGGAGATCATCCGCAAGCTGTTCGACCTGACACCCGCCGAGACGTCGCTCGCGCTGCTGCTGACGAACGGCCTGACGCTCGAGGAGGCAGCGGAGGAATCGGGGATCAGCAAGAACACGGCGCGCACGCACCTGCGCGCGATCTTCTCGAAGACGGGCGTCACGCGCCAGGCGACGCTCGTGCGGATTCTGCTCGGGAGTGTCGTGCCGCTCGGGTAAGCGACCATCAAGGTCGATCCATCGGAACCGGCCGCATTCGTCTGGGGATACATCGACATCGGTCAACGCGTCGCGTATAGCACGAATTCGTCTGTCGATAGCGTGGGTCGGACCCGAACGCTACCGGTCGACGGTGGCAGATCGGTGACAGCGGTGCAATCGCGGGAACGGCCACGTGCAACGGTGTTGCCGTGAGTCAGGCGTGTCGCCTTCAACGCGCCGATCTGCTCGCCGGCGCTGCCCGACCGGATCGGGCAGGGAACCGGTTGCCGGTACGCGGCTTACTTGTCGTACCAGGTGTGGATTTTCGATGCACCCTGTTGCTGCAGGTATTGCTGAAGCTCCTGCTCGTTGCGGACCGATGTGGTCTGGTTGATTTGACGGTCGGTGATGTCGAGACGGTCGCCGACCCGTTTCGCGGACACCAGGTGACCGATGCCCGAATCGCGTTGCATGCCGAGCGCGAACTGGTGACCTTCGGGGAATTGCGCGAGCCCCTTGACGAGATCGTCGGCGGTGCCCTGGCGATGCTCGACGTTGCCGTTGTTGATGTGCTTGAACGCGGCGGTCACCGTATCGGGCTGCATGCCGTGCGCGCTGATGTCTTTCACGTCCTGCTCCGACAGCCCGAGCTTCTGCACCACGGTGGGTTCGGACCAGCCGGTGAGGGACGCGATGGTGTGCAGGCCGCAATCGTTCTGCGTGCCGGCGTGAAACGGCGTCGTGCCGTTGTCCGCGCCCATCGTGGCACCCGTTGCACCTGCGCCGCGCTTCGGGCGCGCCATCGACGACAAGTCGGATAGCTTTCCCAACGATGCTGCAGGCGCCCGCGGCTTTCCTGCGGAAGGCTCGATCGGGCTGTCCTGCGTGTGTTCGGAAACGGCACCGCTGCGGGCAGACGAAATTTTCATGGTGGAAGTGCTCCAGGGAGAATCGGGAGGACGCTGGCGGCCCCGGTCAGGCAACGGTGTTCCGGGGAAGATGCGACGGTCGCCGGACATGTCGAACCGAGTGTAGTGGATGCGTCATGCCTGAAACCGTGACGCATTCGGATCCCCGAACGTCTTTTCGCATTCACCGCGTAACGCGCAACGCGCAGCGCCGCTGTCGGCATCCGTACGCGGACGAGCCTGAACGGCCTTCGCGAAAGTGGCACTCGCTTCGTATCGCTGCCGGATCCGCGCCCGCACTATGCGAACGTAGCGCGCAATACGATCCTGCCGCGAGATCCCCATGTTCCGAAAGATCAGCAATGCCGTGCTCGAGCGGCGGCAGCCCGACCCCTCGACGACGTCCGGCGAACGCAAGGCGCCGGAAACCGTCAAGCAGAAGGCTTCTCCGGTCGCGACGCCGCCACCGCAGCTTGCCGGGCTGGATACGCGCTCGGCCCGGAAGTCGGTGGAGAAGCCGCGGGAATCGCCGTCCGACTGGGGCGCGGAAACGCTGAGGGCGCTGGATGGCGTCGCGCGGCCCGGTGCGCTGCCGGGCAGCGAGCGCGCGACGGGCTTCACCGTCAGGAAATCGCCGTCGCTACGCTCGAACACGTCGCTCGCTTCGCTGAAATCGAAAAGCCGGCCCGTATCGATCACGGACAAGACGAGCGACGTCGAACCGTCCGAGCCCCGGCATGTGCCGGCCGTCGTCGCGGCCACGCTGCACGAGACGGAGACCGGGACGACGCCGGTCGCGAAGGCCGCCAAGACGGCCGAGACCGCCGATCCGCCCGCAACGGGCGACCATGTGGCGCGTCTCGGTCGCGTATTCGACACGTATTTCGGCGAAGCCGCCGACGTCGACACGCCGGCCGTTACGCCGCCGTCCGTCAAACCGCCTTCCGGCAAGGACAAGCACACGCCGGTGGTCGCCGATGTGCCGCAGGCAGCGCGCAACGCACAACTCGACGCGACTCGCGCGTCCAACGAGCGCTTCGAGCGGTCGCTGGCCGGTCAGGACATGCAGCCGATCCGCAACAGCGGCCGCGACAACAACTGCTCGATTTACGCGCTCGTGCAGTGCGCGAGGCCGGACCTCGACGGTCCGGCGCTGGACCAGGCGGTGAGCGAGATCCGCGCCGGCTTCGACGCGCAGCACCCGGACGAGAGGGGCAGGATGCTGCTGCTGGACACCAACGAGGGCGGACACGGCGCGGCACTCGTCTCGCTCGTGAACGAGAAGTTCGGGGTCGACATGCAGGTCGGTGTCGTGCAGGCGGGGGTCGACGACACGCATCCGGTCACGACGCTCGGCCAGTTTCACGGCAGCCAGCATCGCGCGGGACAGGTGCCGACGCACCGTGTCGTCGTCTGGGACCAGCACGGGCACTTCGAGGCGATTACCAGCACACCGGACAAGGCAGCCGGCAGCAGGATCGACGCGACGAAACCGGAGCCGGCGTCGCTGACCCCGACCGTCACGACCCCGCCGCCGGCCGACCTGGCCACGGGCAAGCGCGCCGACGACCCACCCAAAAAGACGGACGGAACGACGAACACCGGGAAGAAGGAAGCCGCGCCGCGCCCGCATGGCGAAGCACTGGGCCGGCTCGTGCCGAACGCCTCCGTCGGCGCGAAGGCGCTACGCAGATTCGGGCGATGGATCAAGGTCGACAACGAGAACGCGCTTCCCCAACTGCTGAACAAGACGAAACCGGAAGGCGGGATCGTGCAGGGGCTGACGAAGGCGCATCTGACCGCCTCGCCGGCGTCCGCGCTGGCCCTGGCGCACGAAGGCGTGAATACGGTCTACGCGGCGCAGGAGCTGGGCTCGTCCGCGCTGCGCAAGAGCCGCTACCAGAAGCAGCTGGGTAACTGGCCGGCTTCCGGCGACGACCCGAAGGTCGCGACGGGCGGCCATGAGGTGCCGTTGTCGGAAGTCGCGGGAAAGACCGACTTCCAGTCCCGCTACGATCTCAAGGTGGCGATCCTGAATCAGCCCGACGGCCCCCAGCGGGAGAAGATGCTCGACGTGCTGACCGGGCGCTACATCGCCGAGGTCCAGGGCAAGAACCGCGTGGTCCGGTCGGCGATCAAGACGACCATGTCGGCCGTGGGGATCGGGGCCGGCGTCGGCCTCGCGGTCGGCACGCATGGCGCCGCGCCGGCGGCGATCGCAGGCGGCGCGATCCTGTCGGGGCGCGACCTGCTCGACAACCGCAAGGCCGCCCACTCGCTCAAGCAGCACTACCGCGACAAGAAGATGGCGGCCATCGCCGATGGCGCGATGCGCAACCGGCTGGAGAAACAGTTCGACGGCGAGCCGGGCGCGACGGAAAAGGGCGATTGGGACGGCATTCGCAACACCGTCAACCAGCAGCGCATCGGGCGCTTCCTGCCGCTCAAGTTCGACCTGTTCGACGAGAACAAGTCGACCGACAACAAGAAGCAGGAGGTCGACCTCGTGAAGAAGCATGCGGCCGCGCGCGTGGTCGGGATGCTGGAGGAAAGCCACGGCCGCCAGTCGCTGGCGCCCGCCTATCTGCAGGCGAGCGGCGGCGTGCGTCACAAGGAGTTGAAGGCGTTCTATCGCAAGGCGGTCGACGACGACCGGCGAGCCGACGGCGGCAGCGACATCGCATCGGCATTGCAACTGATGCGCGATCTCGGGATGTCGAAGATGGAGGCGATCGCCCACCTGCGGACCGCGGCCGGCGGTGTCGCGCAGAAGCCGCTCGACGAGGATCAGGCCAAGCAGATGAAGGACGATCCCGATCCGATCGTCAGGCTGATGGCGCAGTCGCCAACCGACCGTCTCGAATCGGCACTCGGTTCAGCGATGGGGCGGCGCTAGGGTCGCGGCAATCGCCGGCGATCGGCGAAGAAGCCGGTAATTGCAGAGGGGGCGGTCAATTTTTCATGATTGCGATTTTGAGTCAGGTAATTATGACGCGCCGCAATCGATATTTCGCTTCGTATTTATGCGCGTCGATACGTGCCGGTTCCCGTGTCGTGTCATCCACTCACCTATATTGACCGCACGAAATGCAAGCCGGGTAAATACTTCCAATCAAAGACAGGAGTGTCCGATATGGCCGCGAATATCACGATTACCGTCAGTCCGTCGACGACCACGCCGACCGACTTCGGCAATTCAGGCGCCAATGGTGCATCGTCGGCGAATCAGCCGGTGAACCTCACGCTGGACGCCGGTTCGCTGGCCGCGCTCCTGAAGCCGCCTGCCGGCGGTAACGGTGGCGTGAACGGCCTCGGTGGCGCGGGCCAGGGGCTGCACAACGTCAAGCTGAGCTCGGACAAGGGTACCGTGCAGGTGCAGATGGACAGCCAGGGCAACCTCTACGACAAGAGCGGCAAGAGCATCGGCAAGCAGAACCCGGACGGCTCGTTCACCTTCGACAGCGGCAAGAGCCCCGAGGCCGAAATCCTGAATACCGGCTCGGCGAACGGCAAGCACCAGCCGCAAGGCCGTGAAACGATGGATGCGTCCGACGTCAGCGTGTCGGCGGGCGATCTCCGCGGTCCGAACGGCAACGGAAACGGCAGCCCGGACGCCGGTTCGACGATCCCGGTGAGCTACCCGCAAAACAACGGCGGGTACAACGCGAACGGCGGCAACAGCGTGCCCGATGGCGGCCAGAACGCCAACTTCGGCATGGGCAATGCGCCGACCGGCGGCCAGACCATCACGATCACGCTCGGTGACGGCTCGTCGCCGAATGGCGGCGTGCCGCAATCGGGCAACTCGCCGTATGCGAACGGCGGGCTCCCGGTCGGCCTGGGCGGCTCCGGACAGGCCGGCCAGGGGCTGCACAACGTGAAGCTGAGCACCGACAAGGGCACGGTGCAGGTGCAGATGGACGATCAGGGCAATATCTACGACAAGAGCGGCAAGAGCATCGGCAAGCAGAACGCGGACGGCTCGGTCACGTTCGACAGCGGCAAGAGCACCGCAGCCGAGATCCTGAACACTGGCTCGACGAACGGCAAGCACCAGCCGCAGGGCCGCGAAACGATCGACGCGTCCGATGTCAGCGTGTCGGCGGGCGACCTGCGCGGCAGCCAGGGCGAAGCGCAGGATGCGGCGACCGGCAAGGAAGTCGAAAAACTCAGCCAGTTGGGGCTGGGACCGGTGGATCCGCAGGGGCAGACGGTCACCGTCTGACGCAGCAGGCACGGCCGGACCGGCAGCGGCAATCCGCCGGCCCGGACACGACAGACGACGCGGCAGGCGCGACGCGCCTCGCCGCATGGCACTCGCAATTGGCATGAGACGGCTCATTCTGGATCGAAGCGAGGACGTGATGCAGTTCGTGGCGTCCTTGACGGGGGAAGCGCGTTACCCCAACTACGACGACGCGATCGGCCTCGAGAAAGATGGCCGACTCGTGGCCGGCGTCGTGTATCAGGCCTACAACGGCCCCAACGTGGCGATGCATTTCGCGGTGGCCGGCTCGCCGCACGTCATCACGCCCGGATTCGTCTGCGCGGCGTTCCGCTTCCCGTTCATCCTGTTGCGCTGCAACCGGATCAGCGGCTACGTCCGCGCCGACAACCCGGCCGCGCAGCGGCTCGACGAAAATCTCGGCTTCCGGCGCGAAGGGGTGATTCGCGAGGGGGCGTCCGACCGGACCGACTTCATCCTCTACGGCATGCTGAAACACGAGTGCCGGTTCCTCGACGGCCGCTACCTGGCGGCGATGAACCGCGACCTCGCACAACCGGAAGCGGCCGTGCCTTGAAACGGGTGAACCGATACCATCAATCGACGCGCGATGAATGGAAGGCGCACTTCATGAAAAATCAGCATAAATCGACACAATGGAATCATTGAGGATTTAATCGAATCGACATAAAAAATTGTCACCAGCGCAATCGGTCGATATTAATTTGTTTACACATTAAGCTAAACAAATCAAGGTGAAATTGGCAAGGGAAGTCTCGTTGACAATTCGTTACAGATAAGCGCAATGCGAAAGATTGTCGGATGCAGCATAATCATCGCACTGCGGTTTTCACGGGGTCCGCATAACAATTTGCGCGACACGATCAACTCATTTTTCATTGATTTGTTTATCGGTTAAGCTAAACGAATTCAAGCGAATTCAATGATGGGAATGGCATTGAAAATCAATACCAATGCTCCCCGCGTGGCTATTTTTTTGGTGACGCCATTTGCGTATAGCTGCGGCGTATTCCGCTGATTTCGCCTGACATTCTCCATTTACCGATCCGGCTCCCTTGCCCGGGGTCGTATGTAGCATTCATCGCATCCGCCTTCGACGACGCAGCCCGTCGCCGTCGCCGGAGCATCCAGTTGCCGCAGTCGGAACCATGACATCGCTCCTCGCATGAAGCCGCCCGCCGGCCGGCATGGACGACGCCTTTCCTGCCTGCTCATACAGGGAACGAGCTGATAATGAATCTTGCGGTTTTCTCCAAAGACATGACGCGGCGCGATGCAATCTGCAGCCATCTCGCCGCGAACGGCATCGCCGTCGACCGGTTCGACGACGAAACGACCTTCGCCCGCGCGCTCACGCGTCGCGAATTCGATGCGATCCTGATCAGCATGGAGCGGGGCATCGATCCGCAGCATCCCGTGCTCGTCCATCGCGCGTGCCACGGCGTCCAGCGCGCGCCGCTGATCCTGATCTGCTCGCCGGGCGACAGCATGGACGCCGTGGACCTGCTGGACTACGAGACGGACGAGATCGTGCTCGCGCCGATCAGCCTGCCGGAACTGTTGCTGCGTCTGCGCCTGACCAGTCGCCGGCTCCAGTGCACGCGCAGCAGCGTGGACCGCGAACGCTTGACGTGCGGCCCGTACCGGCTGGATCGCCATGCGTCGGCGGTCAGCGTGGCCGGCGACGTGATCCGGCTCACGTCGCGCGAGTTCGCGATCGCGTGGATGCTGTTCTCGCAGTTCGACAAGTACGTCGCCCGCGGCGAGATCGCACGGACGGTGTGGGGCAGCCCGGAGGACGTCGTCAGCCGCTCGCTCGAACAGCACATCTACAAGCTGCGCAAGAAGCTCAGCCTGAACGGCGAGCACGGCGTCTACCTGCGCACGATGTATGCGGTCGGCTACCGCATCTTCATCCAGACGAGCGAACACCGCGTCGCGCCGGTACGGCAACGTACGACGATGCCGGTGCCGGCGTATGCCGACGACATCGATGCGCCGGTCGCGCGGCACGCGGCCGGCGGGCGCTGACGCATGACACGGGCACGCGCGACGATCGATCGAGCCGGGGCACGTTGCGTGCCGTGGCTTCGCCGGATGGAAGCGCGCGCCATCCGGTTCGCCCCGGTTCGCTCCCATGTCTTCGCACATTCCATCACACCGCACGGCAACTGAGGCCGCCCGGACCGACGACGCGCGCGGGCCCGACGGCGCGACGCCGGATGCCGCGCGCGATGCGGTGCAGCTCGACGGCGATGTCGTGCTGAGCCTGCTCGCGCTGATCGGCGGTAGCGCGGAACTGAAGGACGCTGCCGGTGGCGGGCAGGGCCAGGGGCGGCCCGCGGACACGGCGCCCGCGCCGGCACGTGACGACGTACCGTGGCCGCGTACGGCGCCCGGTGCGCTTGGTGTGCCCGGCATACACGGGGGCGCGACAGGGCCGGTGGCGCCCGGCACGGGCCCGGCACTCAATGGAAGCGCGCAGGCAGGTGGCAACGCGGTATCGGGCATCGTGCCCGACGAAGGCGGCGACACAGCGCAACGGCAGGAGCGTGATTTGGCCGCGCCCGAAGGCGCGCTGCCACTTCCGTCGGCACCGCAGGGCGACCTGTCTCCTCGGTCCGGTGCAGGTAACGCCGAGGCATCCGCGGCCGATACGCAGCCGGCGCTGCACACCGCAGGTCGGGACGACGTCGGGCCGCACGCCGACGGCGCGGCCGGCGAAACGGCGCGGGTGCTGGCCGGAACGCCGGTTTTTGCCGGACCGGCAGGGCCACTCGCAACGCCACCGCGTGCCGGTGCCGGCGCCGTCGCGCAAAACGAGCCGTTCACTCCGGCACGCGGTCATGCACTGCCCGATACCGAACCGCGAGCGTCCACGCTGCCCGTCACCACCACCGCCACGACGCAAATGCCTGCGGCGCGACGCGGCGAAGCGGCACCGACGGCCCGCTCCGCCCACGACGTCATCGCCGATGCAGCCGGCACGGCCGGCCGCTACGCGAGCGCGACCATGCGCCGCGCAGGCACGCTCGCGGCCGCCACGGGGCGTTCGCTGGCCGCGCACGGCGCGGCGCTGCCGGGCGTGCGCGCGCTGGAGGCCAACCTCGTCGAACGCGGGTGGCTCGCCCGACATACGCGGCCGTCCGTGCCATCGGACGAAGCTGGCATCGGTACCGGTGCCGGCGCGGATGCGGGCGATCCGTCGTCCGTCGCGTCGGGCAACGAAGCCGCCGGCGTGGTGAACGTCGTGCGGTTCGTGGTGCAGGCACGCGAATGGCTGGACGAGCGACGCCCGCGCACGCCGGCGGGCGGCTGCCCGCATCGTCGCAGCCTGCGTTGCCGCTGGCAATGCCGCGCGGGATGCACACGGCGCGGCCCATGAGCGTGCACCGCCTCGTTCCTTTTCAACCGACCAACCGACGGGGATGACCCGCTTCGACATGAGAATCGACACGATGCAGGGCGCGGCGATCGCGCTGCTGGGCGGCATGCTGCTCGCGGGTTGCAGCACGCCCGCACCCTCCGAGGCAAACGGCACGCCGGTGTTCCCCGATCCGGGTGCGGCATGGGTGGCCGGCGGCGCCCGGGTCAGTGCGCGCGACCTGCGGCAGGTCGTGCCCGGCATCACCGAGAACCAGGTGTACCTGCTGATTCATGAACCGCATTTCAGCGAAGGCACGTACGGCGTCCGCGCGTGGAACTACGTCTTCAAGCTGCCGACCGGTCGCCCCGGCGAATACGCGACGTGTCAGTACCAGGTGCAATTCGACGCGCACCGGCTGGTCCAGGCGACGTACTGGAAAAACCCGGTGTGCGCGCAATACGTGACGCCGGGCGCGACCGCGGCGTCGATCCCGGTCGACGCGCCGTAGTGCGGCGCAGGCGGCGTGGCGGGTCGCACCGCCTGCGTCACAGTCGCGCGCGGCCGCCGGACGAATCGCGCAGCAAGTCGCGCAGCCAGGTGCCGGCATCGGGCGCCGGCGCGGCTGGACAAGCGTGGCGGGTCAACACGTAAAGCAGGCAGTCCGCTGCGTCCAGGTCGCGATTCGGCTGCAGCTCGTGGCGTTTCAGCACCGCTTCGCAGCGGAAACCCAGGCGCTCGATGCAGTGACCGGCCGGGCTGCCGGCCACGCAATGCGCATGGATCCGTTGCACGCCGCGCTGGCCGAGCAGCCAGCCGAGCAGTTCCTGCAGGGCCATCAGGCACGCGCGCCGGCGCCGTGTGCCGCCGCGCTTCGCGATCATCACCGACAGGCGAACGCCGGGCAGGTCCGGGGTGAGCTCGATCACGCCCGCGAGCTGCCCGGTGGCGCGGCACTCGCACACATAGCGGATCAGCGTCCGGTTACGCCAGCCGCGGCGGGCTTCGGCGATATACGCGTGGGTTTGCGCGAGATCGCCGTGACGCCCGATCGGCAGGTACTTCATCGTTTCGGGGTCGCTCAGCATCTGCTCGAAGAGCGCGGGCGCATCGCCGGGCACCAGCGGGCGAAGTATCAGCCATTCGGTTTCGAGGTGGGTCAATGGGGGCAGTCGCATGATGATCGCTCGTCATCGATCGGTCGGATCAGTGTTGCGCAATGGCGTGCGCCGCGGCGCGAATGCGCGAACCTGCACGCGCGTCACGGAATGTCTTCGCGTGGGTGGCGCCGGGTTCGTCGCGCCGCACGGGTAGCGCGGTGCGCCGTGACATGCTGGCGGATGCGCGGCGCCGCGTGGCAGGCAGCACCGGCCGCCGCCGTTCCCTCGATGGAGATACCGCATGCGCTTCGCACTCGCAGGATTCGATCTGTTTCATGGTGTACTCGAGACATTCGCGAGCGCCGGATGGACACCCGTATCGCTGTTCAGCTTCGTGACCGACGACCGCGTGAATTCGAATGCGGAGATCGTGTCGCATGCGACGCGGCACGGGCTGCCGCTGCAACTGTCGCGAATCGACGAAGCCGCGCTGCGCACGCTGCGCGATCTCGATTGCGACGTGCTGGTGGTGGCCGGGTATGGCTGGCGGATTCCGGACTGGACGCCGTACGTGCGGCGCGCGATCAACTTCCATCCTTCGCTGCTGCCGCAGGCACGCGGCCCGTACCCGCTGATGCGCGCGATCCTGGATGGCCATCGCGAATGGGGCGTGACCTGCCACCGGATCGCACCGGAATTCGACGCCGGCGAAATACTGGCCCAGGAGCGCTTCGCGCTCGCCGCCGACGAGTGCCACGAAAGTCTGCAGCTCAAGGTGCAGATGGCCGGCTGCCGGCTCGCGCAGCAGGTCGCGTACCGCTTCGACGCGCTGTGGGCCGCGCGCGTGCCGCAGGCGGGCGGCAGCCATTGGCCGATGCCGTCGCAAACCGACCGCACCCTCGATTTCACGCAGCCGGTGGATCGCGTGATGACGCAGGTCCGGGCCAATGGGCTGCACGAATGCATCGCGCACGTCGGCGCCAGCGTGCTCTACGTGCGGCGTGCGGTCGGCTGGCACGAACGGCATGCGTGGAAACCGGGCGCGATCGCGCACGTCAGCGGCCGCCGGTATGTGATCGCGGTGCCGGACGGTTTCGTCGCATTGCTCGAATGGAGTGCGCTGAGCCTGGCCCGTCGCGCGGACATCGGGCCGTGATCCGCTGCGCGCGGCGCGTACGGGCGGCGCGATTCGGCCGGTCACGGGGTCACGCCCGCAGCCAGAAGAATTCGCCGGAAGCGATGCCTTCGAACATCTCGTCGCTCGACTCGATGATGTTCTGCCGCCAGTAGCGGCCGTGGTCGGCATAGTGAACCAGCAGGTCCGCGAGATCCGCGCCGCTGAAATCGGGATCGAAGGGCAGCCGCAGGATCAGGACGATCGAGCCCGTGTCCGCGTCGATGCCGAGTTGCGCCTGGTCCTGCGCATAGATCAGCAGGTTGGCCTCGAGCATCAACCGGAAAATGTGCAGCGTGCGGCCCGCCGTGACGGTGCCGAAGTGGAAGTTCGCGTAGATCGCCTCCTGGTCGCGCTCGACGTGCTCGAGGCGCACCTCGAACCCTTCGACCTCGACCGAACCGGTTTCCTGCACGTAGTCGACGTCGTGAAGCCCGACTACCGCGCAAAACTGGGCCACGAGTTCGAGATAGCGGGGATCGTTCATGAGCGGGACGACGCGACGAAAGCGGGAATGAGAAGAGGCCGGCGCGCCGGAGCCCGCCGGACGACCGGTCGGGCTGGCCTGTCGCGCCGGCGGTGGCGCCGCGGTGCGGCGTGCGAAGCGCGTTACTGGTTCTTCGCGATGTCCTTGAGCGAACCCGTTGCCGAATTGGTGGCGTTGGCTGCCGCCGTCGCCGCATTCAGCTGTGCGTTGTTCGATGCCTGGGCGGTGGCTGCCGCCGAGCTCGCCTGCGTGATCGCGGTCTGTGCCGCCGTGGATTGTTCAATGCTCGCGACTGCTGCACCTGCACCTGCCAATGCGCCTGCCATGGTGATTCTCCTTGTGAAGTGACGACGGTTACTGCGGATAAACCGTTCTCGAGCGGCAACGGCCGCAGCGGAACAGAACGGAAGCGGGGCGCGCTACGCCCGCCGGATCTGCTGGATCACGCGCGTGGCGGCCAGCAGGCCGCGGTAAAGCGTCGCGCGATTCCGGTTTTCGATCTCGGCGCCCGGCGTGGCGTTGTTCACGTTCTCCGCGATCTCGGCGAGCGCGCGCTGGATCCCGTCGATCGTCGGCGCCGCGTTCGGATCCCTGACGACCGCGGAAAGATTGTCGAATTGCTTGGCGTAGGGCGTAATCGGTTCGTACATGTCGGTGGTCCCGTCGAGGTCGGTGGAAAGTCAGGAGTCCGGCGCAGCCGGGCGGGGCGCAGCATGCACCTGCTCCGCGCTGCGCACGATCGTGCTGCTGTCGACGGACGGCAGCGCCGGGCCGGAGGCGACCGGCACGCCGGACGCCGGCACCGGATCAGCCGGTGCGTCCGTCATGTAGATGTGTTTGACGCCGTCCGGCGTCTGCGTGTACTGCACCGTGTCCGACGACACGATCTCCGAATACTGTCCGGTCACGGGCGCGGCGTGGCCGGGATTCTCGACCGCCTGCACGACAAGCCGCCGGATGTTCGAATCGAGGTCGGCGCGCACGCGCGTGACGGCCTTGTCGAGCGCGTCCTTGCTGTCGACCGTGCCGGTGATCGCGAACTCGCCGTTGCCGAGGTACTTGACGCGCACGCCCGCGATGCCGAGTGAATCCTCGATGCTGTGCACTGCGTTTTGCGCGACGTCGTAGCTGCGCACGACGTCCTTCGATGCGATCTTCGCGAGCGTCGAGCGGACGAGCTGATCGTCGGCGAGATTGGCGACCATGCCCGTCACGACGCTCGTGTTCCCGACCGTGCGCACCTGCAGCTCGGTCATGTGCGCGGCCGCGAGCGCGTCCTGGATGCGGGTGGTCCGGTAGTCGGCGCCGTGTCGCAGCGCGGCCTCGCTGTCGGGCGCGGTGGTCAGCAGCACGGCGGTGCCCGCGACGATGCCGATCGCGATGCACGCGACGAGTGCGCCGTAGTAGCGTCGCCGTTTGCGCCGCTCGGCATCGACCCGCGCATCGGCAGGCCGGGTCAGCAGCGTCGACAGCAGGTCGAGATCCGACGGCCACGGCACGTCGTCAGGACCCACGCACAGGATCGTCTCGCCGAACCGCATCGGCACGAAATCGACCAGGATCACCGTTTCCGGTTCGGCCGCGGTATCCGCGGGCGTGGTATCCGGCGCGTCGATACGCGTGATCGCACGCACGACGCCGGATGGATCGACGTCGAGCGTCACGTCCGGGCCGCTCCAGTCCGTCAGACGGATATCCGCATCGGCACCGCCATGAACCCGATGCTGACCCGGCGCGAGCTGCAGCGTCGCGCCCGCATGGAATCCCGTCAGTATCCGTAGCTGTTTCATGAGCGAAGCGTTCAATCGATATCAGGTCCGTATGCCGAATCGGCGGTGCCGTGCACGACGGGCGCGCATCGTCCGTCTCGCTGTGAATGTAGAGGCTAAAAACGCGCTGCCGGCCCCGGATGCGAAGACTTCGCGTGTCGAACGAAGCATCGGGCGCCGCCGCGCTACGGCATGCGCCGCAGCGCGCGCAACGTGTCGAGCGCGTCCGCGGACTGTCGCGGTGTGCGCGGGCGGTCGAACTGGCGCAGCAGCAGGCCGGCCAGCACGTTGAAGTCGCGCGCCGCTTCCGGCAGCGGCACAGCCCCCCGCTGCTGCGGCGGCTGCGTGCGCAGCATCTCGAGATCGGCCTCGGGCAGCGCGACGCCGGACTGCTGCACGCGCAGCCAGCGCGCCGACCACGCGTGCACGTGCGCGGCGACGCCGGCACCCGGCTGCGCGGCGAACTCGCGTGGCAGCGCGAGCAGTTCGCGGGCGCACGCGTCGCGCAGCGCGCGCGGATCGAGGCCGGGCGCAGGGGCAGGTGGCGATTCCGCGGCACGCGTCGACGCGGCCGGCCCGGCCGTGGGCCTGCGGCCGGTCTTGAACGTGGCCGTGGCGACGCGTTCCGTTTCGTTCGCATCGTCCTGCTCGTCGCCCTGGCTGTCGCGCCCGCCGCCGTTTCCGCCCCGGCGTTCGTGCTCGTCGCCGGATACCTCGAGTTCCGGCGGTTCGCCGGCGGTGTCGGCGCCGTCCGCCCCGTCGAGCGAACCGGCGCCACGTTTGCCGCGTGCGGTGCGGCGGCGCCGGGCGAGCCGCGCCGCCATTTTCTTCGCGCGCTGCATCTGCGCGGCATTCTGCTGTGCCTGCATGCCGCCGTGCGCGAAGCGAGTGCCGCGATACAGCGTCGCGAATTGCCCGGCCGGCTTCGTGCGCGACGGTTTCGCCGACTTCCGGTGCGCGGCCGCCGCCTGCTGGGCGAGTGCGGCGGAGTGGGGTCCGATACGTGTCATCGCGGCCTCGCGTCAGTTGGGAAACGCCGTTCGCATCATCTCGTTCGCGAAATGCAGGATCGCGGCACAGGACAGCGGGGCGGCGATCACCAGCACGATCGTCACGGCGATCAGCTTGACCGCGAACGGCAGCGCCTGGTCCTGCAGCGACGTGATCGCCTGGACGAACGACACCGCGAGCCCGACCGCGGCGGCCGCGATCACGAACGGCAACGACACCGTCAGGCACAGCAGCATGCCCTGGGTGGCGGCGTGAACCAGCGAATCGACGTCCATGGCGGCTCCGGTCATTTGTAGGTCAGCACGAGCCCATGAATCAGCGCCGACCATCCGTCCATCACGACGAACAGCAGCAGCTTGAACGGGATCGCGACGTTGGTCGGCGACACCTGGTTGAGCCCCATCGACAGCAGCACGTTCGCGATGATCAGGTCGAGCACGATGAAGGTCACGTACAGCAGGAAGCCGATCTTGAACGCGTCGGTGAGCTCGGTCAGCGTGAAGGCCGGCGCGAGCACGATCAGGTCGGTTTCCTTCAGCGACTGCGCCTCCTCCTTCGGCCACACGATCGATGCCGATCGCATGAAGAAGCGCCTCTCGCGCTCCTGCGTGTGCTTGATGAGGAACTGCCGGAACGGCTCGCGTGCCGCGTCGGCTGCCTGGATCACGGCCTGCGACGATTGCGGCGAGATCGTCTGGCTGCTCAGCGTCTTCGCCGCCATCATGCCGATGGGCGCCATCACGTACACCGACACGAGGATCGCGATGCCGTTGAGCACCATGTTCGGCGGCACCTGCTGCACGCCGAGCGCGTTGCGCAGCAGGCCCAGAACGACGACCACCTTCGCGTACGACGTCACGACCATCGCGACGAACGGCAACAGGCCGATCGCAACGACGATCAGCAGCAGGCCGGACAGGTCACCGTACTGAACCATGCTCGTGCGCCATGCGGAGAATGCGGATGCCGACGTGTTCGCCGATTCCGACCAGTTCGCCGTAGCCGATCACCTGGCCGTGCGCGACGAGCTTGAGCGTCAGGTCGGCGATCGCGGTCGGCAGCTCGATCACGTAGCCGGGCGCGAGCGACGACACCTCGTCGATCGTCAGCGCAACGGTATCGGCGACGAACTGCACCGGCAGCTCGAGTTCGCCCACTTCGACGGCTTGCTCGGCATCCGGCGCATCGAGCCCGGCGTCCGGCGTGTTCAGGACGGTGGTTTCCGTCATCACGGGTTCCTTCAACAAAGTGATCGTTCGGGTTTGCACGGCCACCGCGGCCCGGCCATGCGCGAGGCCCGCGCTGCCCCAGGTCGCGAAGGCGACGGGGTGCGGCGCGGTGTCCGCACGGGCGCCGGCGCCATGCAGCCACGCGGCGTCGAGCGACGGATCGAACACGCGCAGCAGGATGTCGCCGCCGCGCAGGCTCTGCAGCGTGTCGACCGACAGCGCCTTCACGCCGAGCACGAGGCTGCCCGGAACGCGCAGCGACGCATCAAGCCAGCCGGCGCGCGCGGTGCGCGCCAGGCACGCATCCAGCCACTCGATGCAACGGCCCGGCAACTGCACGAGCGCGTCGTGCCGCCGGTCGCGCAGCGTCAGCGACAGCGCGACGGTCACGCTGTGCGGGCGCGGCGCCGGCCACGCGCCGCGCCGGACCGCGACGACCTGCGCGCCGGTCAGGCCGAGCGTATCGAGACAGCCCAACAGCGGCCCGCACAGCACGTTCGCGACAGCGTTGCGCAGTGTCAGTTCGGGGCTCGTGCGCCGGTCGGCAGCCTGGGCCTCGGACCACGCGCAGACCGACAGTGCGGGGTAGCGTTCGAGATCGAGCAGCAGATGCGCGCTCACGGGGCCGGCCGGCGTGTCGATCCGCAGCTCCGCGACGGCCGGGTCCGCATGGTCCGGCGCGTCGGCCACGAAGCCGCAACGAAAATCGCGCACGCCGAGCGTGTCGTGCAGGAACACCGGCAGGCGCGCATCGAACAGCCGGCGCGACGCATGCGCGCTCGCCGGATCGAGCGGCGGCAGGACGAGCGGCGCGCACGGCGCGTCGCCAGGGGTGATCGAATGCCGAGTCAGTTTCATCCGTGGCCGGAAAATGCCGCCGTTGGCCCGCGCAGGCCGCCCGCCGGGCGTCGTGCTCGAGGCAATTCACGCGGGGCCGGCTACCACACCGTGAGACGGACGGTCCGCGGCTGCCCCCATGCCCGCAGCATCGTGTCGAGTTCCTGTTCGAGCGCGACGCTGTGGGCCAAGAGTAACTGTCGTGCTTCGCGATCCTGTGTTTCGAACCGAAGCTGCAGGTCGAAATGCGAAAGCGATACGTGCAGTTCGGTGGCCGCGAGGATCCGGTCGCTCAGTACGACGTGCGCTTCCCACTGCCCGCCGGCCGCGACCGCGGGATCGCCGCAGAACGCCGCGATCTCGCGCGACAGCACGCCGAGCAGCCCGAGGTGGTCGCGCTGCTCCTGCAGCGTGACCGTCGCGATCGGTGCGGCGGCGCTTGCGATGCGCGCGGCGATGGCGCGACATTCGGCCAGTTCGGCGGGCGTCGGCGCCGGGTCGGAAGCGGGCGCGTCGCGCTCGTTCGAGATCAGCGGGAACGGCTCCGCACGGCCGGAGGACGGATCGGCTTCATCGGACGGATCGTTCTGCTGGCGCGACGCGGGCGGCGCATCGGATACCGGGCGCGCCACGGTGCGGCGCGTGGCCAGCAGCGCCGCGTAGTCGAACCGGCGCGCGCCGCGCGCGGTCCGCGGGGTCGCGTCGTCCGGGGGCGGCAGCGCTCGCGCGTCGCGGCTGTCGATGCGGGGCACGGCGCGGCGTCAGACGGTGATGCGGCCGATCGGGCGCAGATCGACGTGCTCGCCCAGTTCCTGGTACGAGTACACCGCCAGCCAGTCGAGCTTCGCCTCGATCATCCGGCGCACGTAGCGGCGGATGTCCATCGACGTGACGAGTGCGACGCCGTCGGTCGGCTGCGGCCCGACGACCGCCTGGATCTTGTCGATCAGCAGGCCGATCTCGTCCGGTGCGAGCGCGAGGAAATTGCCGGTCGGCGTCTGCTTGATCGCCTGCCGGATGTGCTGCTCGATCGGCAGGTCGAGCAGCACGGCCGACAGCGTGCGCTGGCCGCGCGTCGCGCGATGCGCGATGAAGCGCGACAGGTCGCCCCGCACGTACTCGGTCAGCATCAGCATGTCCTTTTCCTTCGGCCCCCACGCGATCAGGCTTTCCATGATGGTCCGCACGTTGCGGATCGAAATCTGTTCCTCGAGCAGGCGCCGCAGCACGTCGGCGATCCGCTGCGGCGGCAGCACCTTCTGGACTTCCGCGACGAGCCCCGGGTGATCCTCGCCGAGTTGCTCCAGGATCCACTGCACCTCCTGGATGCCGAGGAACTGCGTCGCATGGTGGCGCATCAGCGCGACCGACGCGTGCGCGACGACCTGCTCGGGGCCCCACGCCGGGATCCGCGCCTGGGCCTCGCGTGCGTCGACCCAGTGGGTCGGCCGCCCGCCGGGATCGATCGGCGGCCGCGGTTCGCCCTTCGCCACCAGCGCGTCGCGCTGCTGCACGTCCTCGGCTGACAGCGGGGTGCCCGTCGCGACGCGCTCCGGCTCCGGCAGCATGACCATGCCGGCCGGCAGCTCGACCAGCAGATGCGGCACGTCGTGAATCAGGATCTCGGCGTGCATCGCGGGCAGGCCCGCATGGGTCCACATCGTGATGCCGGGAAACGGCAGCCCCAGTTCTTCCTGCAGCCGTGCACGCTCGGCGCCGAACGACTTGTCGAGCACCGGCAGCACCAGTCGCTGCATCAGGTCGGGGGCGACGCGCACGCCGATCGGGCAGGCGAACTGCGGCGCCCGCGTCATGATCGCGGGCGTATCGGCCTTCGCGCCCGAACGCTGCATCGCCTGCAATCCGTCCTGGGCCGGCCCTTGCTGCGGCTGCCGGTCGTTCAGCTTGTATGCGATGAACGCGAGGATCGCGGACAGCAGCAGGAACAGCACGACCGGAAAGCCCGGCACCAGCGCGAAGCCGAGCAGCAGCAGCGCGGCGAAATACAGCGCGCGCGAACTCGAGCCGAGCTGGCGGCCGATTTCCTCGCCGAGCGAGCGCGGCTTGTGGCTGCGCTCGTCCGCGACCCGCGTGATCATCACGCCGGCCGCGACCGACAGCAGCAGCGACGGAATCTGCGACACCATCGCATCGCCGACCGACAGCACCGAGAAGCGGTTCGCCGCTTCGCCCGCGCTCATGCCGTGATAGGCGACCCCGACCGCGATGCCCGCGACGATGTTGATGGTCGTGATCAGCAGGCCGGCGATCGCATCGCCTTTCACGAACTTCATCGCGCCGTCCATCCCGCCGTGCAACTGGCTCTCGATGGCCAGCGTCGCGCGGCGGTGGCGCGCTTCCTCGGGGCTCAGCAGGTTCGCGCGCAGGTCGGCGTCGATGCTCATCTGCTTGCCCGGCATCGCGTCGAGCGTGAAGCGCGCGCCGACCTCGGCCACGCGCTCCGAGCCTTTCGCGATCACGATGAACTGCACGGTCGTGATGATGATGAACACGACCAGCCCGACGACGAGGTTGCCGCCCACCACCAGCTTGCCGAAGCTGTCGATGATGTGGCCGGCCTCGGCGTGCAGCAGGATCGACTTGGTGGACGCAATGTTCAGCGACAGCCGGTAGAGCGTCGTGAACAGCAGCAGCGATGGAAACGCGGACAGCGACACGATGTCCGGCACGTACATCGTGACCATCAGCAGCGTGACGCTGATCGTGATGTTGATCGCGAGCAGGATGTCGATCAGCTCGGGCGGCAGCGGCAGGATCATCAGCGAGATGATCGCGGTCACCAGCAGCGCGATGCCGATTTCGCCGCCTGCCGGGAACTTGAGGGCCTTGAACATCGGAACGCTCAATGAAGGGGTGGGGTGGAGGGCGAGCCGATCGCGTCGACCCAGCGCAGGATCGCGGCGACCGTCTCGAACAGCTCTTCCGGGATCGGCTGGTTCAGCGTGACCTTGTACAGCGCGCGCGCGACGGGCGGGTTGCCGATGATCGGCACGCCCGCGTCGCGCGCCGCGCGCCGCAGCGATGCCGCGTCCGCATCCATGCCCTTCGCGATCACGACCGGCAGCGGATGTTCGTCGGGCGCATAGCGCACTGCGACCGCGAAGTGGGTCGGATTGACGACCAGCACGTTGGCCAGGCCGACGCGCGGCTTCGGCGGCGTGCTCGCCAGCTCGCGCGCGAGGCGGCGGCGCTCGCCCTTGAGTTCGGGACTGCCTTCCTGCTCCTTGTGCTCGCGCTTCACCTCGTCCTTGCTCATCTTCATCTTCTTGATGAACAGGAAGCGCTGCAGCTTGATGTCGACGGCGCCGACCAGCAGGAAGATGCCGACGGAGATCGCGCCGAGCTTCGCCAGCATGTCCCAGAACATCAGCGACAGTCCGCCGAGCGGCTGGTAGATCGAGCCGACCACAAGCGGGAACAGCCACTTGATCGACTGCCACATCACCCAGCCGAGGATGATCGCCTTGACGACCATCTTCGCGCAGTCGATCAGGCTCTTCGCGGAAAAGATCCGCTTGATGCCGCTCGCCGGATTCACCGTCTGCAGGTTCGGCGTGACCGGCTTGGCCGCGATTCGGAAGCCCGCTTGCGCGACGGAGCCGGCCGTCGACGCCAGCGCGGCGGCGAACACGCATGGCACGATCAGCTTCAGCGCGGTGGCGCCGAGCCGGAACAGGTCGGCGTGCATGCGCTCCAGCGTGCGGTCCTGCGCGACGAACGACAGCGGGATCGACACGAGCTCGTGCAGCCCGTCGCGAAAGAGCGGCACCGTCGCGACCAGCGCGATCAGCGCGCCGGCCATCGACAACGCGTCGGCGAAGTCGGTGCTGCGCGCGACTTCGCCGTCCTTGCGCGCATCCTCGAGTTTCTTGTCGGTGGGCTGTTCGGTCTTTTCGTCGCTCATGAATGGGCCCGCGGCACATCTCGGCCGGATCGGATCAAAAGTGGCGCGCATTCGCGCCGCTGCGATGACCTTAGCGCCCGCCGCACGCGGCCGGCGGGCGCGATGCGAAGCGGCGCGGCGCGTGCCGAAGCGAGCGGCCGGCCGGCGCGGCCCACCGGGCCCGCTTCGCCTCGCGCGTGCTGGCTTCGCATGCGCGCCGGCCGGCCGGGGCGGAATTGCTATGTTGGCAGACGTCGGCATGCATCCGGCGGCGAGCCGCCCGCCGCACGACCGGCCGGACCGTTTTCCTCTCATCGCAGGAGTGCATTGCCATGACCGTAGACACGCCGGAGTACCTGAACTGCAGCCCGGAATTCATTGGCGGGCTGATCGAGACCGTCTCCGTGGCGCTGCTGGACAATTTCCCGAATACGCCCGTCGACCTGTTCGACATCGAGCAGGTGATCGACGCGCTGCGGCTGCTGCGCCCGCGCGTGGTCGAGATCGATGCGCTGGACGGTCTCCTTCGCATGGCGAAGGGACAGTGGCAGGAAGCGAACCAGGTCCTGCTGCGGGTCATCGAGATGCGTCCGCAGTTCGGCTATGCAAAGGCGCTGCTGGCGTTCTCGCTGTCGTCGATGGGCGACCCGTCGTGGCGGCAGATCGCGACCGAGGCGCTCGCGGACGATCCGCACAACAAGGACACGCGCGCGCTGGTGCGGGCGCTCGAAGTGAAGGACGAGGTCGATCGCGCGATCCGCGAGCATCGTCCGGGCCAGCCGTTCGTCGCACCGGCGTCGCTCGAGGAAGCCGGCGCAAGCACCGACGCACCGCAGGACACCGTGCAGCACGCCCCCGCGCCGGCGGCCGAGATGTTCCACGGCGGCGCCTTCCTGCGCGCGTGATTCAGAGGAGGCACCGACATGTCCATCGATCCCGTCAGCCAGCTCGCACCGGCCGCCCTCGACGCAACGGCGGCGACGCCCGCGGCCGCATCCCCCGTGACGACCGAGCTGGGCGACAAGTTCACGGCGCTGATGGCCCGCGCGCCGATGGCGCCGCCCGAGCACGCGGGCAGCCATCTGTCGTCGTCGGTCTCGAAAGCGATCGAGGCGCAGGACGTGCAGTTCCGGCACACGATCGAGGATGTCGGCAAGCTGACGGCCGACCTGCCGGGCATGTCGATGACGGAGATGACCCAGCGCACGATCCAGATGATGTACGAGATGACCAGCATGCAGATGAACATGCAGGTCAAGATGAGCCTCGCGGAATCGTCGAAGTCGTCGGTGCAGACGCTGATGAAGAACCAATGAGCCCCGCGGTCCGCCGGCGTGCGGAGCGGAACGTCGCGAACGGCAGTGCCCGAAGGGCGGGTGGCAATCTCATGAAGTCGAATCGTCGCGTGGCGCGCATTGCGGTCGTCGCGCTGTGCATCGCGCTGCTCGGCGGATGCAAGAAGGAGCTGTACGGCAATCTCACCGAGCAGGACGCGAACGAGATGCTCGTCGCGCTGCTGGAGCAGGGCGTGTCCGCGAGCAAGGACAGCCCGGACGGCGGCAAGAACTGGACGCTGGACGTCGACGACGCGCAGGTCGTGCGCGCGATGGAGGTCCTGCGCTCGCGCGGGCTGCCGCACAGCAAGTTCAACGACCTCGGCGAACTGTTCAAGAAGGACGGCCTCGTGTCGACGCCGACCGAGGAGCGCGTGCGCTTCGTGTACGGCATCTCGCAGGAGCTGTCGTCGACGCTGTCGAAGATCGACGGCGTGCTCGTCGCGCGCGTGCAGATCGTGCTGCCGAACAACGACCCGCTCGCGCAGGACATCAAGCCGTCGTCCGCCGCCGTGTTCATCAAATACCGGCCGGACGCCGACATCAACACGCTGATCCCGCAGATCAAGACGCTCGTGATGCACAGCGTCGAAGGGCTGACCTACGACCACGTGAGCGTCACGACGGTCGCGGCCGATCCGGTCGAGCTGTCGAAAGCGCCGCCCCCCGTGTCGAGCCCGTGGTGGATGATCGCGCTCGGCGCCGCCGTCGCGGCCCTGCTGGCGGGCGCGGGCTTCGCCGCGTACCGGTTCGGCTTGACACGCGGCGCACCGCCGCTGCAGGGCTGGCTCGACGCTTTTGCCGGGCGCTTCCGGCCGGCCCGCAAGGAGCCGTAGGCGATGGCGGGTTTCGCAGCGCCAGCCGGGCTCGAGGCCGGCGTGCCGGCCGTGCGCGTCGCAACGGCGCTCGACCGTCATCGCGACAACGTCGATTGCGTCGCCGACTGGGTGCACCCGTCGTGGATCGCCGCATCGCTCGGCGTGCCCGAAGCGCACCTGCGCGACTGGCGGGCACTGCTCGCGGGTGCACCGACGAGCGCCGCCGTACGGTGCTCGCGCGCGCTGGTTCGCGCGCTCGGCGTGACGCCGCCGGGTTTCGTCGAATTGTCGCAGGGCGGTTTCGCCAGCATCGGTGCGGCCGTCGCGCCGCAGCCGAACGCGTGCCTGCTGGATGTCGCGCCCGCGCCGCTGACGCTGCGGATCTGGCGGATGCGTGCGCTGCTGCTGCGCCGCGGCGAGGTGCGGCGGCTGATCGACCGGCATGCGCAACGGCGGCTCGCCGACTGGACGGGGCTCGACGTGGACGTGCTGATGCACGGCCCGAACACCGACAGCGCGAACGACGCGGCACGTCTTGCCGCCGTCGCGATGCCGCCGCTCGCGTCGCTGGATGCGCAGGCGCTCGCGATCGAAGGGATGCTGCTGATGCTGCGCGACCTGAAGGGCGCGGCCGGGCTGCCGTTTCCGCTGTCGCGGCTTGCGTTGCCGCGCATGATCGACGTGCCCGCCTGGCTCAACGCGTTGCCGACGCAGCACGACGAAGCGGGTACGGCCCGGCTGTTTCGTCGTCTGCCTGAATTGCTTCGGGAGTGGGCATGGTTATTTGGCTGAACAGCAGCCGGCTGACGGCCGGCACCGGCGACGCGGGCGAGGACGGCCCGGCGGTGCGGTTCGGCGTGCACGGCGACGTGGTCCGGCGCGAGACGTTCGGCCATCTGCTGTCGATCGCGGACGCTTACGCGCAGCTGGACGCCGACCGGGCGCGGGTGCTCGAGGACGCGCAGGCCGAGGCCGCCGCGATCGTCGCGGCGGGCGAGGAACAGGCCGAGCGGCTGCTCGACGCCGCGCGCGACACGTACGAAACCGCTGAACAGCGCGGCTACCGCGAGGGTTCGAACCGCGCGCTGTCGGAATGGATGGAGCGGCTAGCCGATGCGACCGACGCGCAGAGCCGCCTGCAGGTCCGCATGCGCGAGCGGCTGGCGGACATCATCGCGTCGGCGGTCGAGAGCATCGTGCACAGCATGGATCGCGAAGCGCTGTTCGAGCGCGCGCTGTCGACCGTCGACCGGATCATCGACAATTCCACCTACCTGCGTGTCGCGGTGAATCCGCAGGATTACGAAGCGGCACGAGCCGCGTTCGACCAGCTCGCGGCGAAGTGGCGCGACCTCGGCCGGCCGATTCCGGTGTCGATCGTGGCAGACCGGCAGCTCGAGCCCGGCGCGTGCGTCTGCGAGACCGATTTCGGCTCGGTCGACGCGAGTCTCAACACGCAGTTGCGGGCGATGCGCAGCGCCGTCGCCCGCGCACTGAAGCGCTCGATCTACCTCGACGCGGCCGACGCGAACGGCGCGGCGGACGATCCCGATGATGCGGCGGCCGCCGGCACCGGCGACGAAGCGGAAAACGGCGATGCGGCGGCGGCCGAGGTGTCGCGATGAAGGACGGCTGGTTCGACCGGACGCTCGGCTTCGAGCGCCTGACCGACGAGATCGAGCGCGAGATCCTCGCGCGGCCGGGGGTGCTGCGTACCGGCAAGGTGATCGAGGTGATCGGCACGCTCGTCAAGGTTGGCGGCCTCGACGTATCGCTGGGCGAGCTGTGCGAGCTGCGCACGCCGGCCGGCGCGCTGCTGCAGCACGCGGAAGTGATCGGTTTCACGCGCGACTGCGCACTGTTGTCGCCGTTCTCGCGGCTGACGGACATCTCACGCTCGACCCAGGTGGTCGGGCTGGGCCGCTCGCTCGCCGTCAAGGTCGGCGACATGCTGCTCGGGCGCGTGATCGACAGCCTCGGCAATCCCGTCGACGGCGGCCCCGAGATCGAATCCGACACGCTGCAGCCGGTGTTCGCGTCGCCGCCCGAGCCGATGAGCCGGCGCATGATCGATACGCCGATGGCAACCGGCGTGCGCGTCGTGGACGGGATGATGACGCTCGCGGAAGGGCAGCGGATGGGCATCTTCGCACCGGCAGGCGTCGGCAAGAGCACGCTGCTCGGCATGTTTGCGCGCGGCACCGACTGCGACATCAACGTGATCGCGCTGATCGGCGAACGCGGCCGCGAGGTGCGCGAATTCGTCGAGCTGATTCTCGGGCCGGCCGGCATGGCGAGATCGGTCGTCGTCTGCGCGACGTCCGACCGTTCGTCGATGGAGCGCGCGAAAGCGGCCTACGTGGCGACGGCGATCGCCGAATACTTCCGCGATCGCGGGCTGCGCGTGCTGCTGATGATGGATTCGCTCACGCGCTTCGCGCGCGCCGGGCGGGAAATCGGGCTAGCGGCCGGCGAGCCGCCGGCCCGGCGCGGTTTCCCGCCGTCCATCTTCGCGGAACTACCGCGCCTGCTGGAGCGGGCCGGGATGGGCGCGACCGGCTCGATCACCGCGCTCTATACGGTCCTCGCCGAAGACGAGAGCGGCAGCGATCCGATCGCGGAGGAAGTCCGCGGGATTCTCGACGGGCACATGATCCTGTCGCGCGAGATCGCCGCGCGCAACCAGTATCCGGCCATCGACGTGCTGGGCAGCCTGTCGCGCGTGATGTCGCAGGTGATGCCCGCGCCGTACGTCGACGCGGCCGCGCGGGTGCGCGCATTGATGGCGAAGTACCGCGAGATCGAGATGCTGCTGCAGATCGGCGAATACAAGCCGGGCGCGAATGCGCTCGCCGACGAGGCGATCGCACGGCACGACGCGATCAAGGCGTTCCTGTCGCAGCCTACCGACGAAATCGTCGCGCTGGCCGACACCGAGGCGCGACTGCATGCACTGACGGCTGCCTGATGGCGGACGCGAACCGTCACCGCATCGCCGCGCTCGCACACGCGAATGCGCGGCGCACGCGCGAGATCGATGCCTGGCGCGGCGCGCTCGCCGCGCGACACGACGAACGTGCGGGATTGCTCGCGCGCCGCGCGGCGAAGGTCGCGCAGATCGACGGCGAGACGCGGGTAATCGACGGCTACCAGGCCCGCGTCGCGCAGATGACGGGCGGCAGCGACGGCTTTTCGATCGACGCGTTCAACCAGTGCGTGCGGTACATCGGCGTCGTGACCGACCGCCGGCGTGCGATGGTCGCGGAACTGACCCAGCTCGACGGCCTGATCCAGGGCGTGGACGGCGAGATCGCGCGGATTCAGCGCGACATCGCGCGCAACACGCAGCGGATCGACCAGTGCAGCGAACGGATCGCGACGATCCGGCAGGCGATCGATCTCGCTCGCGAGGACGCGCAGGACGAAGAGAACGAGGAGATCGCCACGTCCCGGTTCATCCGGGCGCGTGCCGCCCAGGGATGACACCGGATGACCCAGACACTCGAACCGCTCGTCGGCCTGCATGGCCTCTTCATCGGCTACCTGACGGTGACCGGCGTCTGTTCGCTGAGGCTGTTCGTGCTGATGTTCGTGTTCCCGCCGACCGCGGACGGCGTGATCCAGGGCACCGTGCGCAACGCGATCGCGATCGTGTTCAGCGCGTATGTCGCCATGGGCCAGCCGATTGCGTTCATCGAAGCGCTGCACGGCCTGTTCCTCGCCGAAGTGATGCTGCGCGAGGCGGCGATCGGGCTGGTGCTCGGCTATGCGGCGTCGACCGTGTTCTGGGTCGCGGAAAGCGTGGGCGTCTATATCGACGACCTGACCGGACACAACAACATCCAGATCACCAATCCCGCCAGCCAGGAACAGAGCACGCCGGTCGGTACGCTGCTGCAGCAGGTGGCGATCATGGCGTTCTGGGCGCTCGGCGGGATGACGTTCCTGCTCGGCACGCTGTACGAATCGTATGGCTGGTGGCCGGTATCGACCGGCGCGCCGATCGCCGGCGACATCGTGGCGTCGTTCGTGCTGCGGCAGACGGACACGCTGATGCAGTCGATCGCCAAGCTCGCCGCGCCGCTGCTGTTCATCCTGGTGCTGGTCGACGTCGCGTTCGGCTTCGTATCGAAATCGGCGTCGAAGCTGGATATTTCCAGCCTGAGCC
The DNA here is from genome assembly GCF_004343765.1 of Burkholderia sp. SRS-25. NCBI lineage: Bacteria > Pseudomonadati > Pseudomonadota > Betaproteobacteria > Burkholderiales > Burkholderiaceae > Burkholderia > Burkholderia sp. SRS-25. The sequence continues at coordinate 11,677 of NZ_PTXM01000013.1, read as the reverse complement.
AGCCGGTGAAGGCTGCGGTTGCGATCGCGATGCTCGCGATCTTCATCGGCTTGTTCGTCGACCAGGTGCACGGACAACTGGCCCTGAATTCCCTCGAGGCGCAATGGAATGGAATTTTCTCGAATCGTGGGAAATCAGATAATCATTAGTTTACTAATTCATTTCAAACTCAATCTTTCTCAAAAAATAGCCAAAGATTAGATTAATTGAGTTTCTTCATACTTCATTCCATTACGCTGTTCTCCAAGGCGGCCTGACAAGCCGGCACGCACTGGAGTCAGTTATGTTTTCGACACTTTATTTCCCGCTTGCTGCCTATCTGGGAACCCCGGATTTCGCCGCAGGGCGGGAACGTTTCGGCGCCATGCTGTTCAACGGCGACGTCGGCGTCGCTCGCCAGCTGGCGAGCCGCTGGGCGGACGAGGCCGATGCGTCGCGCAATCCGCCGTACGCGCTGCAACTGCACGCCGACATGCAGCTGCTCACCGGCGGCGACGTGGAAGCGGAAGAAACCTATCGGGCCGCCCAGCGCCTGAGCCACGCATCGCGCCAGGCGATGCGCGCGGAATCCTGCCGCAACACCGCATGGCAGGCGCTCTTCCGCTACCGGCTCAATACGGCGCTGGCCTGCTTCGGCCGCGCAGCGGACGAGGACGACATTCCGATCGACCGTGTGCTCGAAGTCCGCGTCGGCATCGTCTGCGTGCTCTACGAACTGGGCCGCGTGAGCGAGGCGATCGGCGAACTGGATGAACTGCGCGAACTGGCTCGCGAGGCACCGGAACCGACCATGCCGGCCTGGCATGAGCTGCTCGCGGCGCTGAAGCTCGACATCGCGATGCAGTGCACGCTGCGTTCGTCGGCCTCGCTGCAGGATCACGTGTACTGGCAGTCCGGCTTGATGCACGGCCGCTCCGCGCGGGCGTCGCTGCACGCGTACCTCGACAGCGCGCAAAGCAGGATCGATCTCGCGAGCGTGCATATTCCCGTGCTGCGCTCACGCGTCGATTACCTGTGCCAGTTGCGCGACGCGACCGGCGCCGACCGGAATGCGGTCGATGGGCTGCTCAGGCACGTGAACTGGGCACGTGATCACAACCTGCGCGACTACCAGCGCACGCTGCGGCTCGAGATTGCGCTCGCGATGCTGGCGTGCGATGCCGCCCAGGTCGCCGACATGATCCTCGAGCCGCTGTACGGCGCCGCGCAGTCGGGCGTCGGCGGACACCGGCAGATCGAATACCTGTACTGCGTGGCCAAGACGCGCCAGGCGCAGGGGCGGCTGAAGGACGCGCAGCAGTTCTACAGCCGCTATGCGCTGACCTCGATGGAGTGCCTGCGTGAAGCGCTGTCGGCACGTGTGCCGTTCCTCGAGCGCAAGATCCGCGAGACGTCGCAGCTCGACGACATCGGTGCGCGCTTGCCGGCCCGTTACCGGCGCGCCTACACCTTCTTGCTCGAGAACCTCGAGCACGCCGACCTGTCCGTGCGCGACATCGCCGCGGAAGTCGGCGTGACCGAGCGGGCGCTGCAAAGCGCATTCAGGAAATTCCTGAACATGTCGCCGACCGAACTGATCCGCCGCCAGCGGATGGAGCGCATCCGCTCCGAGCTCGTGGACGGCTCGGCGTCCGACGGGGGCGTGCTCGCCACCGCGAGCCGCTGGGGCGTGCAGAACCGCTCGACGCTGATCAACGGCTATCGAAAGCAGTTCGACGAAGCGCCGTCGCACACGCTCGAACGATAACGAACCGAATTTTCCCTCCGTAACGGGTGTGCGACAGCGATGAGATCGAAGGCGATATTTTGCGCGGCGTGGGCCGTGTGGGTGATCGGCATGGGTGCGACGGCGGCAGCGCATGCGGACGCGGTGCGCTGGCGCAGCGGCGTCGCGCACGTGACGGCCGAAGGCAAGGATCTGAAGGATGTGCTGCGCGACCTGCTCGCGAGTCAGGGCGTGACGGCGTCGATTGCGGACAACGTCACCGGAACCGTGACCGGGCGCTTCGACATGCCGCCGCAACGGATCCTCGACACGCTCGCCGCGACGTTCGGCTTCGTGTGGTTCTACGACGGCAGCGTCATGTCGATCAGCAACGCGAACGACGTCACGCGCCAGATCGTCCGGCTCGACAATGCGTCGATCGCCGATCTCAACGCCACGCTGCGCGGCATGCGGCTCGACGACAAGCGTTATCCGCTGACCTACGACAGCAGCGCACGCACCGTGATCATCAGCGGGCCCCCGCAGTACGTGCAGATGGTGGCCGGCGTCGCGAAGCATCTCGACGAGAACATGCAGCGCTCGAACGGCACGGTGGTGCGCGCGTTCAAGCTCAGCAGCGCGTGGGCGGCCGACCACAAGGTGCAGCTCGACGGCAAGAACGTGGTCGTGCCGGGCGTTGCGACAGTCGTGTCGAAGCTCTATCACCCCCAGCAGGGCGGCTCGACGGGCAACCCGTCGGCGCAGACGATCGGCGGCATGCAGCGCCTGTCGCCGATGGCCGACGCGAGCGGCGGCACCACCGGCGGCTCGCCGGTACCGCCGCTGCCGCCGGGCATGGCGGGCACGGCGGGCGGCGACGCGTCGCGCAGCCTGGTCAGCGGGCTGTTCGGCGGCGGCCAGTCGGGCAGCGGCAAGAACGGCGCCGTGTCGGACGGCACGCAGGGCGGTGCTGCGGATCCCGGGCCGGGCGATCCAAGCCTGCCCGTCGTGGAAGCCGACCCGACCACCAACACGGTGCTGGTCCGGGACACGCCGCAACGCATCGGGCTCTATGCGCCGCTGATCGAGAAGCTCGATGCGCGCCCCAACCTGATCGAGATCGAGGCGCACATCATCGAGATCGACGACGACCTGCTGCGGCAGATCGGCGTGGACTGGCGCGCGCACAACAGCCACGTCGACCTGCAGACCGGCTCGGGCACGCTGCAGCAGAACGGCTACAACGGCAACATCAACCCGAACTTCGGCGTGACGACGCTGGCCGACGGCACCACGTCCGTCGCGGCCACGCCGGTCGGCGGCGCGATCACGGCGGTGCTCGGCAATGCCGGGCGCTATCTGCTCGCGCGGATCACCGCGCTCGAATCGACGTCGCAAGCGCGGATCGACTCGAGCCCGAAGGTCGCGACGCTCGACAACGTCGAGGCGGTGATGGACAACAAGACGCGCTTCTTCGTGCGCGTGCAGGGTTATACGTCCGGCGATCTCTATTCGGTGTCGACCGGCGTGTCGCTGCGCGTGCTGCCGATGGTCGTGCAGGACAAGAACGACGGCACGACGCGGATCAAGCTCGACGTGCACATCGAGGACGGCCAGCTCACCGGCGACAAGGTCGATACGCTGCCGGTCATCACCAGCAGCGAGATCAACACGCAGGCGTTCGTCGGCGAGGGGGAGAGCCTGCTGATCGCCGGCTACAGCACCGACAACGATTCGAACGGCGTCGCACAGGTGCCGTGGGTGTCGAAGATCCCGCTGCTCGGCGCGCTGTTCCGGAATACCGACCGGTCGCACAAGCACATGGAACGCGTGTTCCTGCTGACGCCGCGGATCATTCACTTCTGACCCGGCGGATACGCGCGGCGCCGTCGATGCCGGCGCCGCCGCATGGGCGAGGGCTCGTCAGGCCTGGTTCCGGTCGGACATCACGATATTGACCGTCTTGCTCGGATCGCCCGCGAGGCCCATCGCGGCCGCGTCGTCGGTCGAATACAGGTACGGGCGGATCGCGTCGCCGTCGCCGGCGGTGCGCCCGTCGGACAGCGTCACGGTCATGTTCTCGTCGTGACCGGCGAAATCCTTGTCGCCGTCGACCTTGCTCACGTCCGGATTGCCCGCGCCGGACGCCTGCCCGTTGTCGGCCCCGCCGTCTTCGTACAGCACCTCGTCCGGATGCGTATTGCCGTTCGCATCGGATGGCGAGATCCGCACGCCGATGTCGTGCGAACCGCCGACGAAGGTGCCGGTCTGGCCCGGTGCGAGCGTGAGGGTCGCCTTGTTCTGGCCTTGCACCGCGTACGTGAACGACTCGGGCCGGTTCGTGTCGTTGGTGACGTTGAAGGTCTTGTCGTTGCCCGTCCCGGTGTGGACGGTTTGCGTCGACGTCGGGGCGATACCGTCGATCGCGCCGGCCTGCGCCACACCGCCCGCGTTGGTCGACAGCTTCGCCGGGCTTCCGGAGGGCGCTCCGCCAACCGGCGGATTCTGGTCGTTCCGGGTGCGCGGCGTGTTCGGATCGACCGGCGCATTCGGGCCGTTCGACGGCAATGTCTGCGGCTGGACCTCATGGTTGGCCAACGGCGGGGCAGACCGGCCCGTGCTTCCCACCGGTGGCGAGGAGGGCGAGTCGTTGCCGTTTTGCCCCGACAACAGGCTTTTGAGCTCCGCCATCAATTCCTGGATGATCTGCGCGATCTGTTGCGAACCCGGGCTGTCCGCCGATCCGGCGTCGCGCGCGGGGTCGATCCGGGAAATCGGGGCGTTGCCCTGGACGGTGATGGTGATCATGAGCGCCGTTCTCCGCGAGGAGTGATCGGGGGACGCGCGCTCGTCGACCGGCGCGCTTCGCCGTTTGCGCCGGCCGGACTGCGTCAGGCCGGCGTCGTTTGCCGTTTGCCGTTGGTCGCTTGCCAGTGGCAGCATCGCAGGCCCTTCGACTGTATGCCTCGGCGCAGCGCCCGGGCGGCCCGACACGAAACACCGGCGCGCGACGCGAAGTGCCGAAGCGCAGCGTGGCGAAGCTGACCGGTGGCGGCGCCGTTCCGATTCGCAAACCCGTCGCCCGCTTCGCGCCGGCCGCACGCGTCATCCGCCATGCGGCCTATAGTCGGTCGAGGTGGCCCGTCCAGCGATTCCCGGAAGGAGGCAGTCATGTCCTTGACAGTGAGTTTGAATTCCACCGGGTCGACGAACTTCGACCCTTCGCAGGATTCCGGTTCGAACCAGGCGCAGATCACGCAGGTGCTGGCCCAACTCGAGCAGATCCTGCAAGCGGTGTTCGCCGCGCTCAAGCAGGCTTCGGCCGCTGACGGAACGCGGCCTGCCGGCGATGGAAACGGAGGCGGGATGCCGTCGATACGGCTGGCGAGCGGCGACGGCGGCGGCAACGGCGGCACACCGCTTTCGTTCTCGCTGAACGGGCCGTCGTCGAACAACGCGCCGCCGGCCGGCAGCGCACCGCCGGCGAATGCCGGTATCCCGCCAGGCGGGCAGAGCGACGGGCAGACGCACGGCCAGGGCGGGTCGACACTCCCCGCGAACACCGGCGGCAGTGCGGCGAATGCGATCGCGGACGATCTGCGCAGCCGCTACGGGCTGAACGATACGCAGATCGCGGGCGTGCTCGGCAACCTGCAGCAGGAAAGCGGCCTGAAGCCGAACGTCAATCAGGGCGGCGCCGAAGGCGCGCCGTCGGGCAACTTCGCGGACGACAACGCGAACGGCTGGGGGCTCGCGCAGTGGGGCGGCACGCGCAAGCAGGGCGAGATCGCGTATGCGCAGCAGCACAACCTCGATCCGGGCAGCCTCGACGCGAACATCGGCTACATGAACCAGGAACTCGACGGCCCGTACAGCAAGACGATTTCCGACCTGAAGAACACGACGAACGTGTCGCAGGCCGCCCAGGTCTGGGACACTGACTACGAGCAGGCGACCGATCCGCAGATGGATAACCGGCTCCAGTACGCACAGAACTTCCTGAACGAAGGGCTCTGAGCCGTATCCGCCGTCCGGCGCGTCAACGCGGGGCGGCGGCCCGCATTCCCGCTGGCCCCGTACCGCGGCCAGCGACGGCACGCCTGCAGCTATCGCGACCGGCAGCGTGCCGGCGGCATGATGCCGGGGCGCGCATCGGCGCCGCACGACACATCATCCGAATCGTCCGGTAGATCGGCGGCACGCGTCCGGACGGCGGGCGCACGCGACACGGTCCCGCTCGACAGCGACGGGAGGAATACGCGCCCGGGCGTCACCCCCGGCGATTCGACAGCACCCCGGCGCCCACACCGCCTGATCTTTCCCCTCGCTCGCCATACCTGTCGCCACGGCAAACGTATTCCCGCACACGCCCTCGGTCCTGCCCGGGCCAGCGTCGTGTGCGAGCGCACCGTACGCGACATGGAGATCCATCACTCTCGACATTATAGAAATAATGTCAAATCATGAGGATCGAATAATTGGATATTTAACGTTTTACGTAATATTATTTACGAAATCCTCAGCCAAACCCCGCCATGTCCGATCTCGCTGCCGACGAATCCCGCCTGACCGCCGAAATCGAGCGCCTCAAGGCCGACTTCCCGAAAACCCGCGAGCTGTATCGCGAAGCCTGCGCGCTGCTGTTCTTCCGCTTCGGCATCACGCCCACCGCGAACCGTCTGTACCAGCTCGTCCGCAAGGGCAGCATGAGCACGCCGACGGCCGTCCTCGGCGAGTTCTGGGCCGAGTTGCGGGAAAAGAGTCGCGTGCGCATCGAGCATCCCGATCTGCCGGCCGATCTGCAGGCGGCCGCCGGTGAACTGGTCGCGGCGCTATGGAATCGGTCGAGCGCGGACGCGGCCGGTGCGCTCGACGCATTGCGCGCGGAGGTCGAGGCCGAGCGGGTGGCAGCGAAGGCGGAAGTCGCGGCGCTGCAGGCCGAACTGGCCCGCACCGAAACCGCGCTGGAGCAACGCACGGCCGCGCTGCTGGCCGCGCAGGTACGCATTCAGGAACTGGAACAGGCGAGGGCGGCCGACGACGCATCGCGGCAAGCGCTGGAAGCGGACATCGAGCGCCTCACGGCCGACAACGCGGAAGGCGACCGCGCACTTGCGCAGGCGCGTGCGGATTTCACCACCCAGCTCGACCGGTTGCGCGAGGATGCCGGCCGGGCCGAGGAGCGCTTGCGCGCGTCGGAGAAGCGGGCGCTTCAGGAGATCGATCGCGAGCGGCTTGCGGCCGCACGGCTGCAGAAGGAACTCGACGCAGCGGCATTGCGCGCGGAGCAGCGCGATGCGCAGCAGCGGAAGGAGGTCGCCGCGCTGCAGGCGCAGCTGGGCGACGCGATGCATCGATGCGGCGTGCTTCAAGGGCAGCTTGACGGCGCGCAGGCGACCGATGCGGCACGGGGCAAGGAGCTCGATGCGCTGCGGCGTGAAATGACGGCGCTCTCGCGCCGGTCGGCACTCCGCGGCGCCAAGGCAGCGCCAGCCGCACAACGGGACGAGCGGAGGGCGCGCACACGAAAGCGCGCAGACGAAGCGCCGCCTCGTTGACGGCGAAACCATGAGCGTGCGTCAGCCGAAGGCGACGCACGCCGGACGCCTGAAGCGGGCAGGCAAGCAACCGAGCCCCTTACACCCGCGATCGCCGATCCACTCGCAAATACCAATCAACTCGACACATACCGCGACGGCAACGCCGGCGCATCCGCCAGAATCGTGACGAGCGACGTGTTGAGCCACCCCTGCGGCGAGCCGTTCGACTGCGCATAGGCGCCGACGTACGGCATCATCCGCGTCGTCTGATAGACCTGCGGCGTCCACCCGGCCGGCGCGAGGAAGATCGACGTCGCACGCTTCTCGCTGTACGCGGACGCACCGTACGTCGAGATGTTCCACAGCGTCTGCTGATACGTCGCATAGTCGGCGTTGTGCCGCGATCCACCCGCCTGCCAGCCTTCGAGCTGGATGAACGTGTTGTACGTACCGGCGCCCGCGAGCAGGTTGTTTACCGTGCGCCCATACAGGAACGACAGGATCAGCCCGCAGTTCGCCGGCGCGAAATCGCTGCCGACGCTCAGGTAATAGCGGCCCGTCGTGTTCAGGACCGACGCGTAGTGCGAGTTGCCGATGTCCGTCGACGTCGTCAGCCCGCTCGCACCCATGAAGCTGTCGAACGCCTGCATCGTGACGCCCGTCGGCAAGTCGCCGGTCGCGCTGATCGCGACGATATGCGACCCGGCCGCCAGCAGCGTCAGGAACGCGGACAGCGTGCCCGTATCCCAGTTGCCCCGCGCATCGACGAACGGAAACGCGCGATAACCCGTCAGCGCGAAGACCGCCGGATCGGAACCGGCCTGCCACGCAATCTGCGGCACCCACATCGTCAGCGGGCCGGCGTTCGACGCGCCGGACACGTACTGCTTCAGCGCGTCGACGAGTTGCGCATCGGCAGCGGGCAGCACGCCGTAGGCCGCGCCGCTCTGCCAGCGCCGCACCCATTGCGCGACGAAGCCGGCAAGCTGGCCGCCGGTGAAGTCGGCGGGTGGTACGTAGCCGAGCGGCCCGGTGCTTTGGTAGGCCGACTGGATCGCCGCGGCCGTGCGCACGTTGCTGCCGAACATGCTGTTCGCGAAATCCTGGCAGTTGTTGGCCGGTGGCGTCGCGAGCTGCGCGAGCGGGACGACCCATGCGCCGTTCGCAGTCGCGACGCCGCGATACAGCGTGAGATTCGCGACCGAATCGTGACCGGGAAACGTGGCGGCGTCGGCGCCCGACACGTAGCCGGCCGACGGCATGACGCTGACGGTGGTCGGCTGCGACCCGAACGGATGGGTGTACGAAATGGCAAACGATGCGTCGCCGCCGGCAAGGCCGAACGATCCTGTGCAGTCGCCCCAGCTGTTCGACGCGCTGACGGCGGTCGATTGTCCGGTTGCAACCTGCGCTTGCGACGCCTGCGGCAGCGAGCCGCTCTGGCTCGCCGCGTTGCCGTACGCGAGCGTCGTCGACGGAATCGCGTTGACGACGTTGATCGTGATCGAGCGGTCGGCGATGCCGTAGCTGCGCGCGGATGCGTCCGCGGCGCCGGCGGCAGCGAACGACGACGCGGACGTCGGGTTGCCGTCGCCGCCGCAGGCAGCCAGCGTGCCGACGAGCGGCGACAGGGTCAGCGCGGCGCCGCGCTGGATGAAGCGCCGGCGGTTCGGCGCGGACGGGCGTTCGGGTTTCGAAGCGGTCATGGGCGTTCCTGGTCACGGGTTGGAAGGGCGGCGGAGGACGATCCGGCGCATTGCACACGTGTGCAACGCCGGTCGAAACCAGTCGATCGCCGGCACATGCGCCGTGCGTATTTATGCAGGGGATCGATGAAACGCCCGCGACGAAACCGAGTCGTGCGTGTGACGCCGCGCGTGCCGGAGCGGGAAAGCAGGGAGGCATGCCGGCGCGACGTTTGGGCGCCCGGCGGGGATCGGGTAAAGTGCCGCTCATCATGCCGGCTCGACGTTACTAGACGACCGGTCTAATCGTTGCTAACATACGCCATCATGAATGCATCTTCAGGCGCGGAAGTCCGCCAGCACATCCTGAATATCGCCAAGCCGATCATGCTCCACAAGGGGTTTTCGGCGGTCGGCCTGAACGAGATTCTCGCAGCGGCGGGCATCCCGAAGGGCTCGTTCTACCATTACTTCGGCTCGAAAGAGGCATTCGGCGAAGCGCTGCTCGAATCGTATTTCGATGGCTATCTCGCGCATCTCGACAACCTGTTCAAGCATCAGGCCGGCACGGGCGCCGAGCGCCTGATGACGTACTGGCGCAACTGGCTGCACACGCAATGCGCGGACGATCCGGAAGGCAAGTGCCTCGCGGTGAAGCTCGGCGCGGAAGTGTCGGACCTGTCGGAAGCGATGCGCACGGTGCTGCGGCACGGCACGAGCCAGATCATCGAGCGGCTCGCGGGCGGCATCGAGGCCGGGCTGGCCGACGGTTCGCTGAGCGGAGTCGCCGATCCGTCGCATACGGCCGCGATCCTGTACGAGCTGTGGCTGGGCGCGACGCTGCTGGAAAAGATTCACCGCAACCGCCAGCCGCTCGAACGGGCGATGGTCGAAACGCGGCGCATGCTCAACCTGCCGCCGCTCGAGCCGAGCGGCGTGCAGTCGTAACCCGGGCGCGCATCGGCGCGCCTTGTTTTTACCCTGACTCTAGACGACTGGTCTACTCAAACCTGCTCAAATCCGCATGACGAATGTGCCACGCCTCGTTACGCTGCCCCGACTGGCTCAACCGAATGCACGCAGCCGCAGCGGCCTGAGCGCCGATGCAGCCGCGCGCGCGTGTCTCCCGTTGGTCCATCGCTGATCCGATCGTGCCCACGAAGCACGTCCATCCCTGTTGAAGGAGGCTCACATGCCGCAAAGCAAGACCGCAAATCGCCAGATCATCCTGAACTCGCGCCCGGTCGGCGCGCCGACGCCGGACAACTTCCGCACCGAATCCGCTGACGTGCCGACGCCCGGCGCCGGCCAGGTGCTGCTGCGCACGGTCTGGTTGTCGCTCGACCCGTACATGCGCGGCCGGATGAGTGACGCACCGTCCTATGCGCCGCCGGCCGAACTCGGCCAGCCGATGGTCGGCGGCACGGTCAGCCAGGTCGTGTCGTCGAACCTGCCGGCGTTCCGCGAAGGCGACCTGGTGGTCGCAGGCGCCGGCTGGCAGGACTATGCGTTGTCCGACGGCAGCGGCCTGATTCCGCTCGGCCGCGACTTCGCGCATCCGTCGTACGCGCTCGGCGTGCTCGGCATGCCGGGCTTCACCGCCTATACCGGCCTGCTGAAGATCGGCGAGCCGAAGGCCGGCGAAACCGTGGTGGTCGCGGCGGCGAGCGGTGCGGTCGGCGCGGTGGTCGGCCAGATCGCCAAGCTGAAGGGCTGCCGCGTGGTCGGCGTCGCGGGTGGCGCCGACAAGTGTGCGTACGTGACCGATACGCTCGGCTTCGACGTGTGCGTCGACCACCGCGATCCGGCATTTGCCGCGAAGCTGAAGGACGCGTGCCCCAACGGCATCGACATCTATTTCGAGAACGTCGGCGGGGCCGTGTTCGACGCGGTGTGGCCGCTGCTCAACGATCATGCGCGCGTGCCCGTGTGCGGGATCATCGCGCACTACAACGACGCGGCCTACGACGACAAGGCCGTGTCGACCGGCCGCGACCGCGTGCCGGCACTGATGGGCACGATCCTGCGCAAGCGCATCCGGATGCAGGGTTTCATCATCATGGATCACTATGCAACCGGCTATGCGACGTTCATGAAGGAAATGAGCGAATGGGTCGCACAGGGCAAGGTGAAGACGCGCGAGGACGTCGTCCCCGATCTCGCCGATGCGCCGGAAGCGCTGATCGGCCTGCTGGCCGGCAAGAACTTCGGCAAGGTCGTCGTGCGCGTGGGCCCCGACGAACTGGCCTGATGCGTCGGCACGACGACACACGACGATTGCACGCCGGCGTCATGCGATGCCGGCTTGTGGCATGCTCGACCCCACCATCGACGACAAGGAGAGTGACAAGATGGCGCTCCACGTAATTGCTTCCCTGTTCCTGAAACCCGAACACGCGGCGGCCGCCGAGGCCGAGCTGCGCAGCATGGTCGCGAAGACGCGCGCCGAGCCGGGCAACCGGCGCTACGACCTGTTCCGTGAGCAGGACGGCTCGCCGAACCTCCACCTGTACGAGATCTACGACGACCAGGCCGCGTTCGACGCGCACCTCGCGAGCCCGTATTTCGGCGAATTCCGCGCGAAGTCGGCCGACTGGTTCACCGCGCCGCCGGTCATCAAGGTGCTGGCGGGCATCGACGTCGCCGAATAATCACGCAGCACCCTCGTCGCGGCCCCCGCCCCCCCGGCCCCCCGCCCCCCCCCCCCCCGCCGGCGGGGGGGGGGGCGGCGCCCCCCCCGGGCCGCG